>NZ_NOLI01000049.1:0-48673 GCF_002245975.1 Nostoc sp. 'Peltigera membranacea cyanobiont' 213
CCCCAATCCCCAATTATGAGCGTTACTCCTAAAACTGATATCAATTGGCAGCCGATAACATTGCCACAAGCAGATGCTAATGCTGCACCTAACTTTTACGCTGAATTGATACAAGAGACGTTGGCTTTAACTCGTCGCTTGTTTATTCAGCTGCAACGTCGTCCCTCATCTTTGGTTGCCGGAATTATTCAGCCAGTCATGTGGTTGATACTGTTTGGTGCTTTGTTCCAAAATGCCCCCAAGGGTATATTTGGCAATACAACAACCAATTACGGACAATTTTTAGCTGCCGGTATTATTGTATTTACAGCCTTTGCCGGGGCGCTGAATGCTGGTTTACCCGTAATGTTTGACCGTGAGTTCGGCTTTTTGAATCGTTTGCTGGTAGCACCGTTAGCATCGCGGTTTTCTATTGTCTTCGCTTCGGCAATCTTCATCATCAGCCAAAGTTTGCTGCAAGCAGCCGTGATTGTAGCGGCAGCAGCATTTTTGGGCGCTGGACTACCCGATGCAGTTGGTTTAAGTGCGATCGCTCTCATTGTCTTGCTCTTAGCTTTGGGTGTAACAGCCATCTCTCTCGGCTTGGCTTTCGCCCTACCCGGACACATTGAATTGATTGCAGTAATTTTTGTCACCAACCTGCCATTATTATTTGCTAGTACTGCTTTGGCTCCTTTATCCTTCATGCCTCAGTGGTTACAGGTTGTGGCTACCCTGAATCCTCTCAGCTATGCGATCGAACCCATTCGCTATCTGTATCTCCACAGTAGTTGGGGATTAGGTAGCATCGTAATGCAAGCTCCTTGGGGTGATGTTACCTTTGGGGGAGCATTGCTAGTGTTGTTTGGCTTTGCCCTTGTCGCCTTATTGAGCATTCAACCCCAACTGCGTCGGACTCTTGCTTAAGATAAAATAGAGAAATTTTAGGGTCAAAATCCCATGAAAAAACCATTTTTACAAATTACTAGACTCTTTGTAGCTACCGTGGCAGGAATCAGCTTTGCTTCCTTGCTCATGGCTCAACCCAGTTCGGCTCAAATCAGTAGCCCAACGGATGCTTTTCCTAGCAATAGTACAACAGACCAAAATACCGATCCCTTCGCTCGCTCAAACTCAGACAATTTCAACATGTTTGACCTGATTCATCGGGCGAATTTCGGGAGTCTCAACTGGGATTCTAACCAAAAAAACGAACAATTAGACTCAGCCGCAGCAGTCTTTAGAGCAAGTCAACAAAAACGAATTCAACAAGGAGGTCAACCACAACAAGCAACCCCCGCTTCGCCATCGGTTACGCAGCCATCGTTTACGCTGCCATTACCGTCAGGTAACTGAAATCAAACAAAGAACCCCAAGCCTCTAATACTTTGTCAGCTAGTTTTGTGGGTTTGTAGTAAGGACTTTAGTGCTTAGAAAATAAGGACTAAAGTCCTTACTACTAACTTGTTTACCCATCAATTTCAACTTGACAGATTATTAGAGCTTGGGATTGAGACTATTTCAAAAATCCTTAGTTATTGGGGTAAAAAACTACAGCCCAAGTGCAGCTAAAATATCGCCAGCATGGGTGGTAGTATTTACAGCAGTGTCAACATGGGTAATTTTACCGTTGGGGTCAATTACATAGGTGACGCGCTTGGCATAACCGCCGCCATCCACATCGAAAGCTGTGATGAGGGATTTGTCGGAATCAGCCAGTAGGGGAAAATTCAAATTGTATTTTTGGGTAAATGCTTGATGAGAAACCTCATCATCAGCACTGACTCCTAACACTACAACATCTTTACCTTGATACTTAGATTGGGCATCCCGAAAACTACAGGCTTGTTTGGTGCAGCCTGGCGTGTCATCTTTGGGGTAAAAATACAAAACAACGGTCTTACCAGCAAAGTCAGATAACGAGACTGTGTTGCCGTTTGTATCTTTGGCGGTAAATGCAGGTGCATCCGTACCAACTGCTAGAGGCATAATAAACCTTTCCTGTTTCAGATTGTTGATGCACTTGAAATTTTACATTAATTTATAATGATTAAATATAATTACTAAAAAATAGCATAACTATACTTTAGGTAACTAATTTTGGTTAAATGAGGTATTTGGTACAAGAAAAAATATATTCTTGAATTAATCTTTCTTAGAAGAAAAATTTATACCCCTACACAATGGCTGCTGTTGATTCCCAAAACCCAAATATTTTTGTCTATCCTCAAAGCACAGTAGAAAGAGCCGAGCGATCGCTAGTGTGTTCACCCTTCAATTTATCTTTATTTGAAGTTATGGGACACCAGAGTGTTTCATTAACTGCGATCGCCTTAGACAATGGACTCAAGCAAGGCTATACTAAGCGCCCTTTATCAGAATTAGCCTGTGATAACGCCTTGGGTTGGCTGATTCAAGTGGGTGTATTGCGGCGAGAAGTCGATGGTCAGGGGATTACAGATAGTTTTCGCCTCACTCCCTTGGGTCGTCAGTTAGTGGAACAATACCAGGGAAAAAATTGGCGGACACCTTCATGGCGCGATCGTTTATTTGATGCTGTGATTCGTTGGTTGCGGATACCCTTTTAGAATAAAAAACCAAAGAGTTAGGATTAGGCAATCATAGGGAACAATATACACGGAAACATCACATCTTTTCATGAAGTCTTTACCATAATCATCTAATTTAAATTTGTGGTGCTAATGGTGGGCGTGGGACATGGTGATGATTTCTTCTTCCCCTGCTCCCTCATGTAGCTCTGTTCGTTTATTGTTCGCTCCTAAAATTTCACTCTGTATCTTGAAAAACTAACTCATAACAAAATATGAAATCAATTATGGTGGTGGGGACAACATCCCATGCAGGGAAATCACTTTTAACTACAGCTATTTGTCGGATTCTGTCACGGCGTGGTTGGCGGGTGGCTCCCTTTAAAGGTCAAAATATGGCTTTAAATGCTTATGTAACTGCCAATGGGGGAGAAATTGGCTATGCCCAAGCAGTACAAGCTTGGGCTGCGGGAGTCGTACCTTGGGTAGAAATGAACCCAATTTTACTTAAACCCCAAGGGGATATGACTTCCCAAGTAATTATCAAAGGTAGGTCTGTAGGTAAAGTGAGTGCTTCAGATTACTACGAGCAATATTTTGACCTGGGGTGGAAGACAATTGAAGAATCGCTACAGCATTTAGGAACAGAATTTGACATGGTGGTTTGTGAAGGTGCCGGTAGTCCCGCAGAGATTAACCTTAAGCACCGCGATTTAACTAATATGCGGGTGGCAAAATATTTGAATGCGCCAACGATGTTAGTAGTTGACATCGATCGCGGTGGTGCTTTTGCCCATGTGGTAGGAACCTTAGAGTTATTGGAACCAGATGAACGCGCTCTAATTAAGGGTGTAGTAATTAACAAATTTCGAGGACAGCGATCGCTCCTAGATTCGGGAATAAAATGGTTAGAAGAACGGACAGGTATTCCTGTTGTCGGTGTTATACCTTACATGCAAGATGTGTTTTCGACCGAAGACTCCCTTGATTTGCTAGAACGTCAATCGTCGTCGAGTAAAGCTCAAACTGACCTCAATATTGCCGTTATCCGCTTACCAAGAATTGCCAATTTCACCGACTTTGATCCACTGGAATCAGAAAGCACGGTTTCAGTAAAATATCTCAGTCCCAAGCAAGATTTAGGACATCCTGATGCCGTAATTATTCCAGGTACAAAGACCACAATTGCTGATTTACTACTGCTGCAAAAAAGCGGTATGGCAGAAGCTATTCAAAACTATGCGGCTTCTGGGGGTACTGTTTTAGGTATCTGCGGTGGCTATCAAATGCTCGGTCAAATCATCGCCGATCCAGAAGGGATAGAAGGGCAAGCTGGCAGATTTCAGGGGTTAAATCTTTTACCAATTAGAACTGTAATTACCGGACAAAAAATCGCCCGCCAGCGCCAAGTTAGCTCAAATTATCCACAACAAGGCTTACCAGTCAATGGCTTTGAAATTCACCAAGGGCGATCGCGCATCGAACAGCAAGGTGTAGACCCTCAATCCTACCATGCCCTATTTGACGATATTAATTTAGGATTAGTAGATAGTTGTCAATCAGTGTGGGGTAGTTACCTCCACGGGCTTTTTGACAATGGTCCTTGGCGACGCGCTTGGTTAAATCGCCTCCGTCAACAGCGCGGTTTAAAATCTTTGCCCACCGGTGTTGCTAACTACCGCGAACAGCGAGAGCAGATTTTAGATTCCTTAGCCACTGAAGTCGAAAGTCATTTAGACTTAACTCCATTTTTGTCTTAAGCTAGGCTCTAAGCGGAAATTTCAATACGAATTATTAATGGTTGTTCGCGTCCGTTTTTTACCAGATGATATTACAGTAGATGCCGAAGTGGGAGAAGCCATTTTGGATGTAGCAGACCGGGCTGGGGTATTTATTCCCACCGGTTGTCTCATGGGGTCTTGTCACGCTTGTACCGTCGAGTTAGACGATGGAGAAATCATCCGCGCTTGTATCACCGCAGTCCCGCCACGCGAGGAATTGACGATTAATTTGTTTAGCGATCCAACTTGGTAATGTCGCCCCTGTCATTGAGAATGAGAAATTACCGAGAACACTACTTAACGACCGATGCTATCTCCCGTGTTTGATGAATTTGTAGAGGCAAGTCCAGTCACTGTAATGATGCGAGGACTGATGGAAGAAATTTTTAACTCTTCGCGGATGAATCAGCTTTTGGAGACTTATAGTGAACGGCAATACTCTCAAGAGATACTGTTTTCGACTCAGGTGGAAAGGAGAGTTAGAAGGTCAAGTTCAATATCTCCCGTGGCGAAAATCCTGTTGAAGCTATTGTTAGAGGCAGAACAATGGTTGGTAAATTGTGAGAGGTTTGCCCCAAACGCCCCACAACAGAACCCTGTAGAAGATATCTGGTTGCAAGCAAAAAGATTGATTCGAGAATTTTACTTTTTCTGTTATTCTTTCTCTGTTGTTAAGGGGTTATTTGAGTTTGCAATTGATGGTCAAATTTTTGACTTTCCTAAGCTTGATGAATATGGTATTTTCTCACGAATGACTTAGGATTGCCATAGCATATTATTCTAAAATAAATAGCCTATATGAGATTCTATAGATTTTTAACTGAAACTCAAAATAGAGCCATTACAGGCGAATATGGCGCGAGTAGTTATCTGATATACATGATGAAATCAGAGAATGACAGTAGTTATATCAGACTAGCTTACGATCAATCTTATTTTGATAACTAATACTTTTACGCAATTTCTCATCTGCAATGAGACTCGGATAGAGTGCAGCCAACTCATCCAATTGGATCAAATCATTGATTTTTCTATACTTTAAAAAGCCCGTGACGAGGATTGAACTCGTGACCTCACCCTTACCAAGGGTGTGCTCTACCACTGAGCCACACGGGCGAAACTATCATCTAATTTTATCAGCTAAAAGTTAAAATGCTGGGGGTTTTGATGCTCACCCAGTCATTATAACTTATAACTTCGTAAGTGGTGGGCCGGGCTGGATTTGAACCAGCGTAGGCGCTAGCCAACGGATTTACAGTCCGTCTCCATTAACCACTCGGACACCGACCCGATTTGTCTCACGATTTAAAATCTTAGCACCACCTTTTATAATTAGCAAGTAGTTTGAAAAAATAACTTGTGGGTAGAGATCGCAACAAAATTGCGTCTCTACCATCTGGATAAAAATACTGGTTACACGCTCATCTCCAGCATTCGTTGCATTGGTCGCAGTGCAGCAAGGCGAATATCCTCTGACATGGTGATTTCGGGAGTGCGATTTTTCATTGCCCAGTAAAGCTTTTCTAGGGTGTTTAACCGCATAAACGGACATTCGTTACAAGCGCAGTTATTCATCGGCGGTGCAGGAATGAAGTGCTTGTCAGGAGCTAGTTTTTGCATTTGGTGAATGATTCCCGGCTCTGTCGCAACGATAAATTCTTTGGTGGGGCTGCTTTGACAATACTTGAGTAAAGCGGCTGTAGAGCCAATAAAGCTGGCGTGGCGCAATACACTACTTTCACATTCTGGGTGTGCGATCGCCTCTGCTTCGGGATGGGCAATTTTTAACTGGACAATTTTCTTTTCCGAAAAGGTTTCATGGACAACACAGCTACCTTGCCATAGCACCAAATCTCGTCCCGTCTGTTCCATCACATACCGCCCCAAATTCCGATCTGGGGCAAAAATAATCGGCTGTTCTTTCGGTATCTGCTGGACAATTTTCACAGCGTTGGAACTAGTGCAAATAATATCGCTCATCGCCTTGATATCAGCAGAACAGTTGATGTAAGATACCACTATATGATCTGGATGCGCTGCTTTAAAAGCTGCAAACGCCTCTGGTGGACAACTATCTGCTAAAGAACAACCAGCATCCAAATCTGGTAAAAGTACTAATTTATCGGGATTAAGTATCTTTGCTGTTTCGGCCATGAAGTGAACGCCAGCAAAGACTATCACATCCGCATTGGTTTTTTCGGCGGCTCTTGCTAGTTGTAATGAATCCCCAATAAAGTCGGCAATATCCTGAATATCTGGCTCTTGATAATAATGCGCCAGGATAACGGCGTTGAGTTCTTTTTTGAGACTCTGAATCGCGGCAAACAAATCTAGTGGTAGTTCACCCAGTTGGGTGTTTTCTCGTTGAGCTAGTGCAGTGGTAAACACAGTTTAAGGGTGCTTTATGTTGCAAATGTATGTCCTGTGGATTCAATTATAGTAGTTTTTACCAAAAATAGTGGACGGTTGATATTTTGGGGTTGTGTCCAAATCGGGCTGAGTTTCATATCCTGGAGATAGACGGCAAGGAAAGTGGCATGACCAGTCAGAAAACTCAATCGATAAACCTCAAAATTGCTGTAGTTGGAGATATTCACGACCAATGGGAAGTGGAAGATGGCGTTGCACTCAAGCATTTGGGTGTTGACTTAGTGCTGTTTGTCGGGGATTTTGGCAATGAATCGGTGGAAGTGGTCAGAGCGATCGCATCTCTCGATATTCCCAAAGCAGCCGTGATGGGCAACCACGATGCCTGGTATACCGCCACCGAATGGGGACGCAAAAAGGCTCCTTATGACCGCTCTAAGGAAGACTGGGTACAGGAACAACTCGATTTATTAGGTTCGTCCCATGTCGGTTACGGTAAGTTGGATTTTCCCGCTTGGAATTTAACTGTAGTGGGGGGTCGTCCCTTTACTTGGGGTGGCCCAGAGTGGAAATTCGCGGAAATTTGTAAAGAACGTTACGGTGTGACGAGTTTGGAAGAATCTGCCGATCGCATCGTCAAAGCGATCAAAAGCGCCGCTTACGAGACAATTATATTTTTGGGTCACAATGGGCCTAGTGGGTTAGGCGATCGCCCCGAAGACCCCTGCGGCAAAGACTGGCACCCAATTGGCGGCGATTTTGGCGATCCAGATTTTGGCGAGGCGATTTCTCATGCCTTGACTGCTGGTAAAACCATTCCTCTGGTAACATTTGGTCACATGCACCGAGATTTACGCCATACCAAGAAGGTGCAGCGCAAACCCATCTTTAGAAGTCCAGAGGGGACAATTTACTTAAATGCGGCTAGTGTCCCCAGGATTGTGGAAAATGACAGCGAGAAGTTGCGTAATTTTTCCATTGTCACCCTAGAGGCGGGTGTGGTTTCGCAAGTTTCCCTAGTTTGGGTGGGGAATGACTTTCAGGTAGCTAAGGGGGAAATTTTGTACGAGCGATCGCGGATTGTGTCGTAGACATTCGCATCCAGTAGTGCAATCTGCGTAGATAATAGGGTATAGTATGATCTGTCAAGTTTAGTGCTAACCAACAAAAGCGCCTGAATAGCGTCTGAAACTAGGATAAGCACAAGTTTGACAGATTTACTGGAGAGGTGGCAGAGTGGTCGATTGCGTCCGACTTGAAATCGGATGAGGCTAAAACCTCCGGGAGTTCGAATCTCCCCCTCTCCGTTGAATAGTTTGGAGATTAGATATTGGTTAATCGCTATTGCTTACTAGTTCAGCAGGAAGCTGATACAAAATTTTGTATCACACCCATAGTTGGTTTAAGTGATCGGGCAAATCTATTTCCTCTGTTTGCTCAACTGATGGAGTTGGAAGACCACTCAGTTCGTCTAAATCTCGGATTTTTCTAACAAGTATCTGAATTAGAGAACCGTTTTTACCTAACTCAAAAATGTCATTTTTGTCTAAGACAACTATTCTTTTTTGGGTCTTAGCATGAAAAATTACTTGACGTAATCTACAGTCACTGATTGCTCTCTGTCTAGCATCACCTGATTGAGGAAAGCCTGCTGCTCCGTTCAGTGTAAAAAATATTCCTAGTCCGACTGTGCTTGAGAGATTTAAGTCTAAGATGCTGCATAATCGCGCAAACTGTTTGTCAGGCAAGCGATCTTTGGTTGCCTTTGCTTCAACAACTATGCCTCTTTGATTCTCTTTAAGATAGAGCTGATGACAAACATATAACCAAGCTGGTTGATCTCCACTAACTAGAAAATCGTATTGAGGCCCTGCTGACTGAAAGCTCTTGAAGCTTGTGGCTCCTTGAAGTCCACGAAAGACAAGACAGACAATTTGCTCAAGCAACTCACCTGCTTGTTTACTTTGTGGAAGTGTAGGATTTTTCAGTTGTGTAAAGTCTTTGAGTTGTTCTAGATATTGTGAAAGTCTTGGGTCTTTTACGGTGTACAAAAAAGATGCTAACTTATCTGATGCTGGGTCGTCTCTGTTAAGAAGTGCCAGAGTATCGAGAGCTGATTGAACTAACTCTTCTTGACTGGGCATACCTTAATTAGAGAAATTCGATTGAATGCATAGACTTTGCCATAATATCAAAGGACAATTCATTGTAGTCTTCAACACTCTTTTCACAAAATGGACAAACCCAAGGCAAATTGGGAAAGCCTTGACCATAGGGAATTGCTCCTGCTGGCACATCTGGGTCACAGTTATGATAAATGAGAAGCTGATTTTCACAGAGTCCCTCAGCTTCGAGAACAGCTATGACTGCAAGCGCTTCAAAGTATTCCAATCCCAATCTGACGGCAAGCTGGTGTGGCATAGCCGTTTTTGATGGTTCCTGAAAGTGCCTACTCAGTTCAGCCCTTTGCTCACCAGATAGGAAATCTAAACGTCCTTTACAAATCACGCTGACCATTGCCTTAGCCTCGAAGTCCAAGTTCCCTTAGAAGAAACTTTAGTACACCCGTACTCCCTCCATAGTATCCTGAATGGCACTTTAGGTGCTGAAGAGAATCTTGGGTTTTAGAAACGGGTTTGAGTCCAAAGTAACAATGTGCTTTGAAAAGCTTTTCTAATTGGGCTTTGGTTTTTGAACCTTCAGTGTCAGCTTCCCTCAAATTGACTTCTCTGTCTAGACTGAATTCATAAGATTTAGTGCCCCATTCTTTGAGCAGAGTACGCAAAAGGGCATTTTCAACATTACTGATTTTCTCTATATCATCTGTAAAGCCAAGTGTCTCTAGTGCAGATTCAGCTAATTGTCGAGAGAGTGCCTGTAACCCACTCGCATCAATTTCGTGTACTCCAGAACTATGAGCATTCAAAGCCACCCCTGCAGATTCTGCTCTTATCCGCAAGTGCTGCCATTTATAGTGAAAATCATTGATAGATTTGTTGAGATATTTGTTCCACATTTCATGCAGAACTAAACGAGGAAGATTGGGGTGAACCCATTGACCTTGCAGATAATCAGCTAATTGATCGAAGAATGCCGGAATATACAACCAGAAAGGAAACTGCGTTGATTTATCTGTGTGTTCATCACTGCGTGGAGTAAATGAGAAGCCTTCCCATGATAAAGCAACATAATTATGACCAACCTCAGCAATGACAGACCAACGAATATTGCATTCCTCAAATTGACTAGTTTCACCAGTCCTCCTGCGGATGTAATCAGGAATCTTATAGGTGCGAATATACCATTTCTTTAATCCCGTAGTCTCTTGAATAGGGCCATACCAGCCCTCTTCACCAAATTCTCTTAATAGCAAAGCGGGCGACTTTAAACTAGGTGTATGGGCACTCTGTCCTTGCTTGATGCTCAACCACATCCTTGGCTGCTTGACATAGGCTAGTAGAACTTTGTCTGTAGTAAGTTCACCCTTTTCAAGAGAATCAGCTATGTATAAAGCTATTTTTTCTTTCTTTTCTTTACTCGTAGCTGACGGAGCAATTTCTCTGAGGGTTGCAGCCTTAAACTCCGAACTAGACAAAAATTGTACGCAAAAATCTCTGCCAGAAGGGAAGCCATAATCCACAAAAGCGTTAATGCTCATAGAATTTTTTTGAGGAGGTCAATTTTACTAAGTGGAAGTGATATTAGCACTCAGAGCATACTAAGATAGCGTCTAATTTAAGTATTTAGTTTTGATATTTGTTTCAAAAGCGATTGCTCCCTTCACCCTTTGCTTGCATTATGCTATCATTTTGATAAATTCTACTTTGAGGTAAAGCGATGGCTACCCTTTATGTAAGAAATTTACCCGATGATTTGTATGCAAAGCTGCAAGAGTTAGCGGCATCTGAACACCGTTCCATTAACGCCCAAGTTATAACTCTGTTAGAACAAGCTTTAAAAACTGAAGCACAGCAAACAGAAGAAGAAAGACGAAAGAATGTGCCAAAACTTTTAGAGGAAATCCGTCTTCGCCGTGAAAAGCTACCAACTGATATCGAATGGCCTGACAGCACTGCCATGATTAGAGAAGATCGGGACAGATGACAATTCCTGTTAGGTGCGTTGTGGATGCTAGTGTGTCCGTTAAGCAATTTATTCCCGATCCGCTAACAGCCAAGGTTAATCAACTGTTTGCTCACCTTGCCTATCCCGAAACAGAAATCTTTGTACCTGACCTGTTTTACATTGAGTGTGCAAACGTTTTGTGGAAGTATGCTCGTGCAGGTAGTTACGATGTTTCTCTGATTCAAGGGAATTTAGCTAGTCTCAAAGCTTTTCCGTTGCGTGTTGTCTCCACGGCTGATTTGATGGCGGATGCAGTTGCGATCGCATTAAATTATGGAATCTCCGCCTACGATGGCTCTTATGTTGCACTTTCACAGCAGGTAGGTGCTACTTTACTGACTCTCGACGGTAAGCTGGTGAAAGCTCTAGCAGCTTCGTCTTACAATGTTTCCTCGTTTAATGACTTCGAGGTTCCGCCGTTGGAGTCAACATAATTACTAATTCGTAATTCGTAATTCGTAATTCAATGATCAAAAATGTCTTTTATTTATAACCGCACGGTTCGCTTTCAAGATACTGATGCTGCTGGGGTAGTTTATTTTGCTAACGTTTTGGCTATTTGCCATGAAGCTTATGAAGAATCTCTAGAAGCATCAAATATTAATCTCAAAGATTTTTTTACTAATCCGTCTGTGGGGTTTCCCATTGTTCATGCTAGTGTGGATTTTTTGCGCCCTATATTTGTAGGAGACAAGTTGCTAATTAGCTTAATTCCCCAAAAAATAGGTGTTGATAAGTTTGAAATTACTTATGAAATTACTGTGAGTGAGGTGTTAGTTGCTAAGGCTATTACTCGGCATGTTTGTATTGATGCAAGTAGTAGAACTAAGCAGGAATTACCTGATGAGATTATTCAGTGGTTGGAGACGAACCGACGCTGAGGGCGCAGAGAGAAGAAAGTCGAGAGAGATTATGTGATGGGATTTTGGAGGAATTCTGTGGCTATTTGCTGTAGCTGTTGGCGGTTAATTTTACCTTGGGAGTTACGGGGTAAGTTTTGCTGGGGAATCCAATATTTAGGGATTTTAAATTTACTGAGTTTGTCTTTGAGTAGGGTTTGAATGTTTAAGGCAGAGGTATCTGATTTTTTGGGAATGTAAATCGCTGTTAAGGCTTCTCCCCAGTGTTTATCTGGGATGCCGATGACACAAATATCAGCAACCATTTGAGTAGCTTGTATAGCTGATTCAATCTCTGCTGGATAAATATTTTCTCCACCTGTAATAATTTTGTCGCTGTTACGTCCGACAATATTTAAATGACCTTGAGCGTCTAAAAAGCCTAAATCATCTACTTGGAAAATATCTTGATTTTCTCTGGTTATAGGATAGTAACCAAGGGCTAAAGATTGAGCGTAAATGGTGATATTTCCGATTTGATTGGAATTTAAAATTTCGCCTTGCTGATTGCGAATAGTTACTTTTGCATGGGGAAGAATTTGACCACTGCTAATTTTACCTCTCAGAAAATCATCTGGTTTGAGGGTAGCAATTTGAGAGGCGGTTTCTGTCATGCCATAGGTAGGTGCTAACCTAATGCGGTGAAATCTAGCTTTTTCTAATAGTTCGTTCCACGCTGGCGCACCTCCCAAAAGTACAGTATTAAATTGGGATAGCCATTCAGTTAATTCTGGATTTTGCAGGAGTCTTTGTAACTGCGTTGGTACTAAAGATATGAAATATTCTGATTGTTTAATATTAAATATTTTACCAGATTCTACATCTTTAAATGCTTGAATAGCTAGTTTGCCTCCGGTGGTGAAAGAACGTATAAATTGCATTAAACCGCTAACGTGATATAACGGCAACATACAAAATGAATTGACCTGTTTTAGTTGAAAATATTCTGTAAACCCTTGTACTGATGCTGTGAGAGTTTCCCAAGTATGAATTGCAAATTTCATCTGTCCCGATGAACCACCTGTAGGAATCATGATGTGATTGGGCATTGGGCATTGGTAATTATTTCCATTCCCTATTCCCCATTCCCTATTCCCTATTCCCAAAATAATATCTGGCTGTACTAAATCAAAGACTTGTTGCCATTCTTGTGTTCCCCAATCAGGGTTACAAAGAAAAACTGGGCAATTAGCTGCACAAGCGGCAATAAAACTTGCTAGAAACCCTATTGGTTCGCGTTCAGCTAAGATGATTATTGGTGGCGTTCCGCACGTTGATAGTTGTGTTAGTTCTAAATATAATTCTTGAGCTATTTGATTAAATTTACGGCTGTCATAACCGATAAGCCAATCATCCTGAGCCAGGTTATTAAGATAGTTTAAAGGTCTTTCCATAAACTTTGAAGCCAGGTTTCTTCTTGTTCAAAAAAATGGTCGATACCAAAACCAATTGCCCTGTTGTTTTGGGATAATTCGGCTGCTAGTTGGAGTGCTGCAAGTCTAGCGATCGCAGTTTCAAATACTGATGAAAATACAGTATCAATTAGATACTGGTGGCAAAACTTTCTCAAACGAGATGGCGATCCGACTATCCCAGGTTTGATGACAAAAACCCCTCGCCAACCTTGTTGATGACAGGCGGTGAGTTGTGCAAGTGTGGCGACAGATTCATCTAAAGCGATCGCAGTTTCATAACTCGTACTCAATTTCAACATCTGCTGAAATTGCTCAACGGGTAGCGGTTGTTCGATAAATTCAATTTCTAGGGCTAGTTCTTCATTTGCCTTGAGATTGTCGCAAGTTCGCAGCCATAAGTTAGCTTCCTCATAGCTGAGTCCACCGTTGGCATCTAATCGTAGTTTGGTAAAGGCTGGTAAGGTGTGTATCAATGACTCAAAAATTTTTAGTTCATGAGCGATCGCATCCACACCAATTTTCCACTTAAACGTGCGATATCCCTTCTGCCACAAAGTTTCCCATTGATTTAAAGCCGCTTCCCCTGCTGGTAATAAGGCGCTGTAAGATTGGGCATGGGGCATTGGGCATTGGGCATTGGGCATTGAAAAGAATTCACTTTCCCACTCCCACGCTGACTCAAAGCCAAATTGACAAGCAGGTAACTCATCTGGGATGGAGAAAATTATCTCGTCTGTGATTTCTCCTGGGAGTTGGCGACAAAAATCTAAGGCTTGTTCTAGGGTTTCGGAACCAAACCAGCTAATGGGGGCAATTTCTCCCCAGCCGACTTTGAGAGTTTCATCGGTGAGACGGAGGATAATACCTTCACGAATATCCCACTTACCATGATTAGTGGTAAGCGATCGCAAAAATCTTCGCTGATATGGACGAAATTCAAATTGATAACGCATCAATTAATAATTGTTAAAGCATAAATCCCAATCCCAACAACGAGCAAGCCCAGAAATGCACGGCTACGGCGATGAATTTACAGTTACTAACTTTGTCAGGCTGATTGTGATTCTCTTGGACATGGCGGCATAATTTGACAGCAAAGGGTAAACTCACCCAACTCAGCAATGTCCAAACTGGAGAAATCCCCAATAGTACAAATAGCAAGGTGAGGGGATAAATACTACCAGTAAACCAAACTAGGAGTTGGGCCCCTTTTTGGGTTCCCAGACGGACGATAGGCGATCGCTTCCCTGCGGCTATGTCATCCTTAACTTGGTGAAAGTGTGAGCAAAACAAAATTAAGGTTGTGGCAATCCCAACGATCGCTGAGGCTGCTAAACTTGTCATTGACCAAGTTTGAGTTTGGCTGTAGTAGGCTGCCTCCACTGCTAAGGGGCCAAAGGCAAAAAAGCAAATAATCTCGCCTAAACCCTGATATCCTAAGCGAAAGGGAGGCCCTTGGTAGGTGTAGCCTAAACCGCAGCACAGCAGTATTATACCGATAACAGTTAGGTCTTGTTGCCAATATGCGATCGCTAGTATGCCCAGCAACCCCAAACCTAAACACAAATTTCCGATCCAAAATATTAATGGCTTATTGCCTGTTAAGTTCACCAGAGAATGGTGCTTATTTTGATCGATACCTGTTTCAGAATCAAAGACATCATTACTGATATTTTCCCAGGCAAGAATTAAGATTGCCGCAGCTACAAAAGTAGAAAATACTACACCATTGAACATTTTAGTTTCAGCATAAGCTACTGCTGTTCCTACCCAAATAGGCATAATGGCAACGCTGTACATTGGCGGTTTAATCGCTGCCATCCATAACTTAGTGTTGGGATATAAAATTTGCTTGGTAGTCATCAGTTGCGATTAATTAAATTACCAGAATATTGCTCACACTTTAGATTTTATGATTTAAACAGACGCTAGATATGAGTGATATATAAATAACTATCACTTTTCCTATGGCTTGTTAACCTTGTGTTGTTAACACTCACCCTCACGTTGCAGTCTCAGGCTAAAACTGTCTTATTATGGTCTAGGAACACCATGAACAAAGCAAATCCTACGCTGGTGAAATGGCAACTTAATATGTTACCTGTAAAAATACGACCACGATTAATTACACTTTAGGAAGTAACTTAAAAAAAATTTACTATCGTTAGATCCATGACAGTTTCACCATGTCGTAGCAACTTGTTTGTAGAGCGCAAAGATTTATATCAATTTTTGTTATCAGTCCAAGAAAAGTGCCTCCAAAATAATGACAAGCAAATTGTCAGTATCTCTCAAGAGATCGATTTAGTCGATCCTTTACTTGTATTGGATCGACTTACACAAGCAAATGAAATAAATTTTTACTTTGAGGACAGAGCTAAAGGAGAAGCGATCGCAGCAATCGATTCTGTAGCAAAATTACAGATTGATGGTGCAGATCGTTTTGCTCAAGCTGAATATTTTATCAAATCTTGTCTAAAAAATATAATTAATTTTGGTAACGCTAATCAACCTTTTTCTGGGCCTCACTTTTTTTCTTATTTCAGCTTTTTTGATAAAAATGCCCAAGTCGATTATCCATTTCCATCTGCTACCATTTTTCTTCCACGTTGGCAAGTAGCTGTTAAAAATCAGCGTTGTATATTAGTAACAAATATAATTCTTAATGAAAATACAAATATTCAAAGGTTATTGGAGAATGTGCAAAATAAAATTGAATTTATCCAATCTTTAGAATATTACTCTGCTAATATTGATTCTTTTTCGACAAATTTATACAAAAAATCTGTCACAAATGCTACTCAGTTTAAACGTTCAGTAGTATCTGTTTTGGAAAAAATTCGGTCTAGTCATTTAAGCAAGATTGTTCTAGCAGATATATTAGATGTCAAATCAAGCAATCATTTTGACTTAATTAAATCTTTAAATAATCTTAGGCAAATACATCCTAATTGTTATATCTTTTCTACCAGTAATGGCAAAGGACAAAACTTTATTGGTGCAAGTCCAGAAAGATTAATTAGTATTAATAATCAACAGTTAATTACAGATGCTTTGGCTGGTTCTGCACCACGAGGTAAAACCCCTGCTGAAGATGCGGCTAATGCCAATCGCTTACTTAATAGTGAAAAAGAAAAGCACGAACATTCGTTAGTGCTTAATTTTATCACCCAACGCCTACGCCAACTAGGTTTGTCACCACAGATATTAGCACCACGGCTGCGACAATTATCGAATATCCAGCATTTATGGACACCAATAAGTGCTGTAGTTCCAGTTAACATTCACCCATTAAAGATTGTCGGACAATTGCATCCTACACCAGCCGTTGCAGGTGCAGCACGAGATGTAGCCTGTGCTGAAATTCGCCGTTACGAAAGCTTTGAGAGAGGTTTGTATGCTGCGCCTCTAGGTTGGATAGATTCTCAGGGAAACTGTGAGTTTATTGTGGGAATTCGGTCAGCATTGATTGATGGCGATCGCGCGAGATTGTATGCTGGTGCTGGTATTGTTGCTGGCTCCGATCCGGATAAGGAATTTGCAGAGGTGCAGCTTAAGCTTCAGGCGTTACTTAAAGCCTTAGTTTAAATAAGCCCAATTAAAACTTTTAACAACTCAGATAAACTATTAACCTAAAAAATACACCGGATAAATCGGTGTATTTCTAGCATTATTCAAACCCATACTTTTTAGAATACTTTACTCCAAATCCTGATGAGTAAAAGCTTTAGCATTCGCCCCGGTGTAAGTAGCGACAATATGTCCATCGCCAGTCATTTGATATTTGTATGTCACCAATCCTTCTAAACCAACGGGGCCGCGGGGAGGCATTTGTTGCGTACTAATCCCTACTTCCGCACCGAAACCATAGCGGAAACCATCAGCAAATCGGGTAGAACAATTGTGGAATATATTAGCTGCATTTACTAGTCCAAAGAAAGTTTCAACAGATTCTGAATCTTCAGTGATAATCGCGTCAGTATGACGAGAACCATATTCGTTAATATGTGCGATCGCAGCTTCTATCGAGTCTACAATCTTTATCGACAAAATAAAATCGCTATATTCTGTTTCCCAATCTATCTCTGTTGCCGATACGATATTAGGTAAAATTTCCAAGGTGCGTTGATCGCCTCTTAATTCTACATGGCGTTCTTGCAAAGCATCAGCAACTTGGGGTAAAAACTCCGTAGCAATTGATTGGTGAACTAGCAAAGTTTCAATCGCATTACAAACAGCCGGATATTGAGCTTTGGCATCGACGGTAATCGGAACTGCTTTAGAAATATCAGCAGATTTATCTATATAAAGATGACAAATACCATCGGCGTGACCTAATACAGGAATCCGTGTATTTTCTTGAACAAACCGGACAAAAGAATTAGAACCTCTAGGAATAATTAAATCTACATATTTGTCTAATTTCAAAAGTTCTAGAGTTTCTTCTCTAGTTGTCAATAACTGTACTGCATCAGGGTTAACAGCAGTTTCAGATAATCCTTGTTTAATTGCTTTGACTATCGCTTCGCAAGAACGTACCGCTTCTTTTCCGCATTTGAGAATTACCCCATTTCCAGATTTGATCGCTAAGGAAGCAATTTGAATCGCCGCCTCTGGACGCGCTTCAAAAATAATCCCCAAAACACCTAAAGGACAAGTAATTCGCTTGAGAATTAAACCAGTATCAAGTTCGCGGTGAATTTGGATTTTACCAATTGGATCTGCCAGCTTACCTACATCTTGTACCCCAACGATCGCATCTCTTAATTTATGTTCATCCAACTGTAAGCGCTTATAAAGCGGTTGGGGAATTCCTTCGGCGGTAGCAGCTTTACAATCAGCAACATTTGCTTGTAAAATTTCATCTTTAGCCGATTCTAAAGCTTGCGCGATCGCAACAATTGCCTGATTTTTTGCCTCAGTGGAGAGAATCGCCAGCTTAATTGCGGCTTTGCGGGTTTTTTGGGCGATCGCAATTAGGGGAGAACCAATATCAAAAATAGTCATAACAGAAATCTTTACTTTTTCTTCATCTTATCAATCTGAGTCGATCGTTGCTTATCGTCTTCCTCCAATCGGGTGAACCATCTGGGTAATCAATAATTCCTCTGATCGGGTGAAGCAAAACTTGGTTTAAAACATTTATTCTATGAGTATGAAACACAGAGCAAGTAACAGTAACAACTTCTCCACTATATAAATAAATTAAGTATTATTACAGGCAATATTTAAAAGCCTTAAAAATGATTTATGCGTACCCAAGACTAGAGAGACATCGTAATTTATGTTTCTCTAGTCTTTTACTTAAGTAGATAATTTATACTGCCATTATTTAAATTTTTACGAAATTGCAGTGACGATCGCTGGATCTATTGAGTATTGATAGATTAAATACCACTCCTTTAGTAGGGAGATCCTATGTCATTGCAATCTGGATTAGATGCCTTAAAAGACAAGCGTTATCAAGAAGCGGTTAAATTACTCGAAAAATTCTGCCGCGATTGCGCTGATGGCCGCGCCAACGCCTCCGGCGAAAGTGATTCCTCAGATTATCTTTCAGCACAGATGTGGCTGATAAAAGCCTATCAAGCCACAGGCGAAATCGAAAAAGCCAAAATTCTGTGTCAAAGGTTAATGATGAGTGAAAACCCACAGGCTCGCAGTTGGGCAGAACAAGCTAGTCAATCCTTCCGCCAAACGCCAGCAACCCAATCTAACGCCAGCCAAAAAGCTAGTCGTGCCGCCACTACTGGGATGAAATTAGCGATGGGGGGTGTGGGTGGTAGTTTGGCGTTAGCTTCTGGTGTCACCATGACCTTGTTGTTTGGCATGGTGTTTGCTTTAGGTTTGAGCTTAGTATTTATTTTGGGTAGCAACGATCCGCTCCAAGGGCTAGCGATCGCTATTGGTATTACCCTAGTTTTTAATATCGCCGCTTTTTTCCTGTCTCCATTCATGATGGACTTAACTCAAGGCTGGCTTTACCAAACTCGCTGGGTAGAGTTAGCAGAAGTTGAAAGTCTTAGTCCAGAGACAGCTAAAGTTATTCGCCAAGTCTGCGAGCAGAAAAAGCTGAAAACACCACGACTAGGCATAATTAATGACCAAAATCCCACAGCTTTTACTTACGGTTCATTGCCGAATAGCGCCCGTTTAATAGTTAGCCAGGGACTTTTCACATATTTGGATGACGATGAAATTGCTACAGTTTACGCCCATGAATTGGGGCACATCGTCCACTGGGACTTTGCAGTGATGACTGTAGCTTCCACCTTAGTGCAAATTTGCTACCTGATTTACAGCACAGCCAGAAAATTAGGGCGTGGTGGCGATAACAAGATTAAAGATGCTATCCAAACTGCTGGTCTGGTTGCCTACGTGTTTTACGTCATTGGTACTTATCTGCTGCTGTACCTCTCTCGGACACGGGAATACTTTGCTGACCATTTTGCAGCCGAAAGTACAGGTAATCCCAATGGATTATCCCGCGCTTTGGTGAAAATTGCCTACGGCATCCTAGAAGAAGGTTCGCGGACACAAGAACCCAGTCGTTTAATTGAAGGGACTCGTGCCTTGGGTATCTATGACCATAAAGCCGCCGCTTCTACAGGAACCGCTTACCGCATTGCATCCGATACCCAAAAAATTGGTCGCGTCTTTCTTTGGGATATGTTTAACCCTTGGGGCTGGTGGATGGAGTTAAATTCAACTCACCCGTTGACAGGTAAACGAGTTCGTGCATTAAGCACTTATGCCGAACAATTGGGTTTACCAACTGAGTTTGATATGGGGCGAGTTATTGGAGAAGGCAAAACTCTGAGTAAGAGTAGACTTTACGGCAACTTCTTTTTAGATGTTGTGCTGTACGGCGCTGAAACAATTGGTTTCTTGGTTGGCTTGGTAATGGGTGTGATTCTGTGGTCAAGTTCCCCAAACACAGGTTTAGCATTTGGTGCGCCACTTATTGGCTTAGGGATAGGAATTGTGGTCAAAGCCTTGGTGATGTTCCCCGACTACAAGCAAGCAGCAGAAACTGATATTCTCACGCTGATGTCAGACCCCTACGCCAGTCCGTTACGCGGACAACCGGCAAAACTGGAAGGTCTACTTATTGGTCGTGGCGACGCTGGTTATAAATTTGGTTCCGATTTAAAAATTCAGGATCGTAGCGGGATGCTTTATCTGCATTACGCCTCACGCTTTGGCCCCATCGGTAATTTCTTGTTTGGGATGAAGCGAGTGAAAAGCTTAATTGGCGAACAAGTGGGGGCTGTAGGTTGGTTCCGTCGGGGTGTTGCGCCTTGGATGGATTTAATTCAACTTCAAAGTGAAAATGGCACTATTGTCAACAGTTACCATCGCTTCTGGTCATTCATCCTTGGTGGTGGATCGATTATCCTGGGAGTGGTCTTGATTATGTTTTTGAGCCGCTAGCCGAGTTTCTAGGCTGCTGTCAAAGCATTTCTCAATCCACCCAAGCTTTAATTTGCCAGGAGGCGGTAGTAACTGCCTCTTTTTTTTACGCTAACTTACTTACGCCTGGCTACGCCTAAGCATTTGCTAATTCAGCAATATTTACGACTAGCTACACCTACGCAATTGCTGATTACGTGCTAAAAAACCTTAAGACTTATACGCTAAAATTGTTGGTTGCCTTTAACTAGGTTCGCCAGTACTTTCACCAACTTATCTGGCTCGATTGGTTTAGATAGATGAACCTGGAATCCAGCTTCCAGAGCCAGGCGGCGTTCTTCATCTCTAGCAAATGCCGTTAGTGCTACAGCTGGAATCTTCTCCCCACGAAGGGCTTCTTGCGATCGCACTTGGCGAATTAGCGAATAACCATCCTCATCTGGCATTCCGATATCACTGACTAAAATATTTGGTCTTAATCGTACCAGCGCTTCCAAGGCTTCACCTACTGAGCTAACCGATGTCACCTGCGCTCCCGACTGTTGAAGAATGAAGGCAATTAACTCACGAGTATCGGCATTATCATCTACAAGGAGGATTTGCAACCCATCAAGCGCTAAGAGGTTATTGACTTTTACTTGACTTTCTTTAATTAACTGCTCTGGTTGCGCTTCTATTAGAGGCAACAAGACTGTAAATGTTGCTCCCCGTTCTTCCCCTTCACTAAATGCATGAACTGTGCCTGAGTGCATTTCTACTAAGTGGTTTACAATTGCCAGTCCCAGCCCCAAACCACTGTCTGCTCTAGTAGTTGTGCTATCAGCTTGACGGAAGCGCTCAAATATATAAGGTAGAAAGTCAGCATTAATTCCCTTACCTGTGTCAGAGACAGAAATCTTCGCATTTGAGTTTACCTGCTCCAGACACACTTCAACTCGGCCTCCGCTAGGTGTAAACTTGACGGCGTTAGAGAGCAAATTCCAGACTATTTGTTGGAGGCGTTCTGCATCACCCATAACCTCACCTACTGACAAGTCAAGCTTAGATTCAACTCGAATATCTTTAATCTCAGATGTGGGATATACAGCCTCAATCGCCGCGTTAATTACAATTACCAGGTCAACTTTATGGAGATTTAGGCGGATTTTACCTTGTACAATCCGTGAAATATCCAGGATATCTTCAATCAGTTTCCTTTGAAGTTTTGCATTTCGTTCGATTGTCTCCAGTGCCTTAGAAGTAACTGCTTCATCCAATTTTCGATTACGGATTACTTGAACCCAACCCAGCATCGAGTTGAGAGGTGTACGAAGTTCGTGAGAGACGATCGCTAAAAATTCGTCTTTAATTCGGTTGGCTTCCTGGGCTTGGCGATAAAGCTGTGCATTTTCAATAGCAGAAGCTGCGCGTTGGGCAACTTCTTCAGCCATTGCTAGGTCTACAATTGTGTAATACCGTCCTACTTGTGTAGAGGCAAATACAATTGTCCCTAATTTGCGTTTCCGCACTAACAGGGGCACAACCATATAAGACTTAACTTGCAGTAAATTGAGATATTCCTGGTTCCATGTGTTTTTCTGCAATGAAGACTCAAGAATGTCTGTAACCAGTTCCGGCTTACCAGTCCGTAAAACCTTTGGTAGTCCACGATCGGCATCGATAGGAATTGGATAGCGTTGTCGGAGTTCTCGCACTAGTGCTTCTTTCTGCGGTTCCGAAGCAGCGATGACTGGGTTAGTAAAGGCTACCGAATTATTTTCAACGACATCTACAATGCAACAATCGGCAAGGGTAGGCACTGCTAGTTGTGCCATACTCGTGAGAGTTGTACGGTAATCTAAGGAAGATGCCAGCACACGACTTGCTTCAGCCAAAAAATTAGAGCGCCTCTCTGCCGCTTCGGCTGCAATCCGGGCAATTTGCTCGCTGGCAAATAACAGTTTTCGCTCGGACTCTAAACGCCTACGCTTGGTAATATCGCGCATTAGCCAGCGCAGAGCAACTGGCTTACACTCCTCGTTACGGACGGTAACTACTGTCAAAGCAACATCAAAACAGACTTTTTCTCGTGGTTGTACACACACTTCCCATTCTCCGCCCCGGTCGAGATGCTGCAACTGAGCCAGATAATTAAAAAAAGCTTGGCGATCTGACTGGGCGATAAAACTAACCAACGGTTTACGAATCAAAAATCGCTCTGAGATATTAAGTAAGACAGTAGTAGCTTGGTTAGCTTCAAGAATAGTGCCATAAATATCAGTTACCAAGTAACCATCAGGCGCAAAATCAAATAACTCTTGGTAGCGCTGACGCTCCTTCTCTACTACCATTCGTGTTGCTTGTAGTTCCTCGGAGGCGACTCTCATTTCCTCCAAAGCAATTTTCAGTTCTTCAAAAGCTTCTGCTGTTAGCTTTTGTTGTGAGTACCGTTCACTTGCAGTACTTTGCAATAATATCGTTACCCGTGAGCGTAATGTCTCTATTTGCTGACTAAAATCGTCTACATTCATGTTGCTCACTTTGCTAAGACTAGAGAAGCGCACGTGAGAGGAAATATTAAGCAAACATAAGTTCAAGTGTACGCTCAAAGCTGAACTCAAAACTATTACTCAAAAGATAGAGGTTTGTCTTGCCAACACGAGTCTTACAAAATCAATTAAACACAATGTAGCTATATCAGCCCCTATGTTCCATGTTACAATAAAGGGTTAATAAAAAAATCTACCTAGAGTGCTGTAGAACTAGAAATATAATAAGTAGATTTAAGCAAATTTTTTTCTAGCTTAAGGAGGGCCTGATGGTTACAACAACAGTAGCAGAACAACAGGTCAAATCATCCCTCGGAATTTTACCCTGTTGATGCAGGTTTCAGTTTTATGGGGATGATGAATGGGATCTTTGATATGGGGTGGGAATGATAAATATACTTTGCATGAAACCCTAAGCTAATTCTGATGATAAATGCGATCGCTACTAGATTTCGCCAACTTATGGCTCGGAGGAAAAACCCAATTGGCTATTTTTACAGACAGGACTGCAAAAACAAAACCAGGCGTTCCTTTGCACTGTATACCTCTATAGGATTAATAGGGGGAATTTTGGCATTGTTATTAATAGCATCCCCAGGACTGTCCCAAAAACCAGAACCCCAACAATCGCCAAAACTCCAACAACCATTATTAGTAGGTACACGAGTTATACCGCCTTTTGTACTATCAAACAAAGGTGAGCTATCGGGATTCAGTATCGACCTTTGGCGCAGCATTGCTAACCAAATCGGTGTAGAGTCTAAATTTATTGAATATTCCAGTGTGCCAGAACTGCTTTCTGCGATTAAAGACAGCAAAGTCAACTTGGGGATTGCAGCTATCTCAATTACATCTGAACGCGAGCAGAATTTTGATTTCTCATTACCCATTTTTGCTGGGGGGCTGCAAATTATGGTACGAAACGTAGATAGTAAAAACAGTGCCTTTCCAAATATTTTGCAATTGTTTTTCTCTACTGGCCTCTTGCAGGTAATAGGCATTGCCCTAGTGCTAATTGTCTTAGCAGCCCACATTATTTGGTTATCTGAGCGCAATCACAAAGAAGGGATGATTTCTCAATCATACTTTCCTGGCATTTTTAAAGCTTGTTGGTGGGCAGCTGCCACATTAGCGACTCAAGCCGATGAAATGCCCAAGGGAGTGCTGGGACGTTTAATAGCTGTAGTCTGGATGTTCATCGGAGTCCTCTTTGTCGCCTACTTTACAGCCAGCGCGACTACTTCATTAACAGTGCAGCAACTTCAGAGCGATATCAGGAGTATAAACGATTTACCAGGCAAGGTAGTGGCTACAAGTGCGGGTAGCACAGCGGCGACATATCTGCAAGAACATCATATTTCAATTTTAGAAGTCCCCAAAATTGAAGAAGCTTACAATGCTTTGCAAACAAAAAAAGCTGATGCTGTGGTGTTTGATGCACCTGTACTCCTCTTTTATGCTGCCAATGAAGGCAAAGGGAAAGTACAGATTGTTGGCAGTATCTTGCGTGAAGAAAGCTACGGCATCATTATGCCTAACAACAGTCCCTACCGCAAACCAATTAATCAGGCCCTACTGAATCTCAAAGAAAATGATACTTATCAATCGTTATATGATAAGTGGTTTTCTCCTAAAGAATCTTGAAGAAGAGGAATAGGGAGCCTCCCTACTCCTTCCTCTTTTCATTAGCAAGTTGGGCTTTTGCCTGTTGCCAAAGAGTTTCTAACTCATCCAAACTGTAATCAGAAAGGGGGCGATCGACAACTGCCTCCATTTTTTCTAATCGCTGCACAAATCGCTGATTTGTGCCTTGCAAACCGGCGCTGGGATCGAGATGATGCCAACGCGCTAGCTGAATAACTGCAAACAATAAATCGCCTAATTCTGCTTGTTGTCGTTCGGGTGTTTCCGCAGCTAAAGCCTGTTGAAACTCCCCTAACTCTTCATGAAACTTATCCCAAACGCCCTGAATATTTTCCCATTCAAACCCGATCGCCGCAGCCTTTTGAGAAATCTTCATCGCTGCTGTCAACGGGGGAAGGGTACGCCCATAACGACCGAGTTTAGCACTAAGTTTTTGCGCCTCTGGGGATGGTTCGCCTTTTTCCGCAGCCTTGATTTGTTCCCAATTTTGCCGCACCTCATCCACACTTGTCACCGATACATCACCAAAGACATGAGGGTGACGGCGAATCAACTTTTGGGAAATCCCCTGAGTTATTTCTTTGAGGGAAAATTGTCCAGATTCGCTGGCAATTTGGGCTTGCAATACCACCTGTAATAATAAATCGCCTAACTCTTCTGCGATCGCATTTTTATCCCCACTTTTAATTGCATCCACCACCTCATAAGCTTCTTCAATCACATAAGGGGTTAGCGTTTCGGGAGTTTGCGCCAAATCCCACGGACAACCACCATCAGGCGATCGCAATTTTGCTACTATCTCAATCAATTCTTGCAACGCCGCCAAAGTATCAACTTTGTCATTTGTCATTTTTCATTTGTCCTTTGTCGTTCTTCCGTTGCTCTTTCTGCTAACTGTAGTTCGACGACTACCGCGACTTGTAACTTTCCGCTTCTTCATTTTGCCACTAGGAAGCAACCCCCGAATCCCCTGTTTTTGAAAGCGCTTGTATGCAGAACCGCTCCAATCGCTAAGAGAATGACTCATCGCACCAAGTTCCAAACCCAAAAACAGGGCAATATATTCAGTATTGTATTGCCCGAGCGATCGCCCCACAGTTCCACCCAAATCTTGCCAAGTAAAACTCAGATTCCATAACCTTTGGGCAATTGCCAAAACGAAAATTGCCAAGATTGCTAGCAAACACCCCAGATAAAGTATCCGCAGAATTGTGCCAATAATCGGCCCGTGGGATAAAAAAGAACGATGCCGCAGACTTTTTTGATAAGGTAGCCAAATCCAGCGCAAGAAACCCCAGCGTTGAAATTGCACAGAGTAAATATCTAAATCGGGGCCAAACATCAGCCCTCCAAATAGAAACCCGCCTGCAACCAACAAAGTCGCATTGCTACTGCGAGTCTGCCACAAAGTAATGCCCGCCACCAATGGCAGAGCATACATAGTAATGCGATCGTGCGTCCGACCAGAGGGCATTCTAATTCCTGTTAGCGATAGCGGGGCGTTTAGCCCGTGCTGAGTAACTGAATACTGAGCCAGTATAAGAGAAAAAAAGATTTTACCAAAACTACTAGCGCAATGCGAAATGGTCTGCTATATTAGTTAAGGATTGGTCAAACAAACGGGCGGTTAGCTCAGTTGGTAGAGCGCCTGCCTTACAAGCAGGACGTCATCAGTTCGAGTCTGGTACTGCCCACTAAGTAAAAAAAGGCTAGAGACAAGTTAAATGTTGTCTCTAGCCTTTTTTAAATGCGTTCAAAAGTTGTCAGTTGTTCATTATAAAAACAACTGACACACTAACTTAAGTTAGTTTAATGCTGGTTCAGGGTTAGATGAACTTGTCTGATTTTGAGCTAAAGGTTTCCAGTAACTGGCAATTAAGGCAACTATGAGCCACCAGAGGGTATTGACTTCAGGACGATACCAGACAGTATCTACAGTGCCGTGAGCTAGCATACCCAACAAAATAGCGATCGCCCCAATTAACCAAAATCCCTCTCCACTTCTGATTTGTCGCAATCGTCGGACTTGCAAAAATGCCGTATTAAATGTAACGATTATTAGCCAGAGAAAGAAGGCTAAACCAACAAATCCAGTTTCTACAGTCACTTCAAACAAAATCGAATAAGCACTTAAAGCAGTGTAACGAGGGCGTTGGTAGAGAGGATAAACTTTATTAAAAGAGTTGTGACCGGGGCCAATACCGAAAATTGGGCGATCGCGAATCATCTCAAAGACAGCATCCCACACATTTCGGCGAAAATTATTACTGCTATCTTTGCGATCGGCAAAAATACTCAAGACCCGAACCTGCACTGGATCTATAAATATCACTGCTAGTAGTAATACCCCGATTAAACCCCCCAAGATAATCGGTAGCGACCAAGTACGCCAAAAAGGAGGCATTTCCAGACTTTTCCAATAAACTAGCAATGCCATCACAGCTAAAATTGCCACCACTAGTCCAATCCAACCGCCACGACTAAAAGTCAGGATCAGGCAGGCAGTATTGACAATCAGCATTGTTAATGCTAGAGCTTTTTTGAGCCAGCTTTGCCATGCAAAAATTGCCACTAAACTAAAAATTACTGCTGGTAAAAGGTATCCTGCCAATAAATTGGGATTACCTAAATAACTGTAGACTCTTGTAGTCTTAGACAGAGGAGATTCAGGATCGACCCAAGTTGCCAGTGCTGTGGCTCCAAAAAACCATTGCCGCAATCCATAGACACTGACAATTAACGATACATGCAGGTAAAGAATGATAATCCAAGACCGGAGACGAGGCGACCTTAGTACCCTGGCACAAAGGGCAAATAGTAGCAAATACAAGGTCAACGTTCCCAAGTCGTTAAGTGCCGCCTTTTTCACTGGTGATAATGCTGTTGCGATGACAGCAATTCCCCAATAGAGCAATACCAGCAGGTGAATGGGAGTGACTGACGAGACATTTGCTGGTGTGACTTCATCAGATAAAGTTAACAACAACCAAAATCCCACACAAGCCACCAGTAACAAACCTACTAACGTACTCGAAGCAAAAGGTGCAAGGGCATATATTAAGCTGAGTAAAGCAGCTGCTGTCGCATCTCCCCACTGAAGTAAGATGCTGGTTTGCCGCCAAGGACTTAACAGTCCGACCAGATAACGGTGTACGTAACTGGTAGCAAGATATTCTTTGAGCGGTAAAGATGATAAAGTAAATCGTTGCCAGACTAAATTCATAAAAAACATTGCGATCGATTAGCCTGCCGACGCAGAACTTGGAATCGATCATAATGCTTATGGCTATAAAAAGGTAATAACAGAGATTGCACATCGCGTTATAGCGCTCTTATTTTTAGCCATCAGCTACTACCTTTAATCCGAAACCTTCAGCCAATATCAAATTAAGATAGCCCTTCATGTACTTAGTACTCAACAATATAGTTGAAAATACCTCTTTCCCAATCCCAATCCCAATAATTTAGACATCGCTAATAGCTTGTGAGGGAGTTGCCAGTTGGAGTGGCAAAGAAAGCACATAACGATATCCTGATTCGGGTGAACCTTGAATCAAAATTTGTCCCCTGTGCAACTCTGCCAGTTGACAACTTAGCAATAGCCCCAAGCTTTCACGAGAAAGAGTTCCAGTTGATTTAGCTAAATTTATCCCTGAACTAGCAGCAAAGAAATTTGAGTGAGAATCACTCAAGTTTTTTGAATTTTCCACTGCTACAGATGAAGTATCTAGTTGCTTCTGGCTTTCTGTATGAGTATTGTAACTTGCTACTTCGCCTGTTAACTCTAGCAGCGACAAAGAATTGAGACGGAAGTAGGGATCGACCTCTGTTATGCCATCCCCTAACCAGGGATGGGAAACCCAAATAGTAATGTTGAGTGTATCTTCCTTGTAAGATACATGAATGCGAACAACGCTACCTGTAGCCGAAAGTTGAATCACACTGAAAACCAGGTGATAAAGGATTTGTCGCACCTTTTCTTTATCTAAAGGCCAAATGCGATTGCGTCCCGGTTCTATAGAGAGGCGAATATCTTGCTCGCGCCGATTAGCCACTTCTTCTAAAGTATTGATAGCTTGTTGACACAGCATTTCGATATCCACAGGAGCTAGATTAAGTACAGTTGAGTTGTCATCCATAGCTCCTAGTTCAGTAATTTCATTTACTAGGGAAAGTAAATATCGACCACTGTGTTGGATAATTTCCAAATATTCTCTTTGCTTAGTCGTCAAAGGCCCATAAATCTCACGTCCTAAAACGCCAGCCATACCGAGTACAGATGTTAAGGGCGTGCGTAACTCCTGAGTTAGCTGACCTAAAAGTTCTAACTTCAGTTGCTTGGTAGAAACAGAGTCGCTATCTTTAGTGGGTGCGGTGATTTTAATCTCTGTGTTCCGTTCGTCATTGAGTGAAAATATAGGAGGTATCGCAGCAGTGCTTGATTCGAGTTTCCCTTGCAGGAGTCGGTTACGCTCAAATTCACTCATGCTCCAACGAGCTATGATTTGTAAAAACTCAATGTCTCGGTTTGTAAAATTGCGCGGCACTAAATCCATCACCGCCAATGCACCCAAACAATGTCCTTCAGCATCAATTAGTGGCGCTCCTAAGTAAGCACGAATGCCATAATCCTGCACCAATTTGCTGCTAGCAAGCACTGGGTCTGTAAGTTTATGAGTATCATTAATTACAAATATTTGAAGACTCTCTACTACCTGAGTGCAGAATGATTCCCGGCGTGACAGTTGGCGGCTTTGTGCTAAATGATTCATTAGCCCTAGCCTAGATAAGCCCACCGATGACTTGAACCAGTGACGTTCTTGATCTACAAATCCCAATATGGAAATTGGCGCTTCCAAAAAGTGGGCAGCAGTCTGTGTGGCTTCTTCAAAAACCGGAATCGTTTCTGGTTGCCGCAAACCTAAATCTGACAAAGCTTTGAGGCGTTGTTGTTCTCTTGATTCATGAGAATCCCAACCATCCTTTAGGGCAAATAATTTGTTTTCAGGCTCTATCATTGCCACTGCTACCTTAATAATTTCTCGATCTTGTGAATTGATATAAGCTCTATTTCTAGGTTATCAATTGCTATTTTTAAGCATTCCCTAATTTTGCCTCTGACAAACAAATTTGGGGCAAAAATTTTTTACCCCTTCCATTAAGTCGGCGACGCGGTATCTACAAGTTACTAGCTACTGGTGCTGAATGTTCTTTATTTAGCACTGGTGTAGCCTTTGTTGCTTAAGATTTTACAGTCAGACTGCGTTAGATTTGGATTCAACCAGGGTAAGCTAATGCTAAGAATACAATAGAAAGGAGCTGTAATTCTTTATGTACAGAAGGAAAGATTCTGACTGGAATATTCAAAGTAAATTTACTTACAAAAGTTATACGCATGTAACTTTTATAGCCATTTTTACTTATGGCAGCTAGTACCGATGGCTGATAATCCTAGATAGTTAATACAAGTAATACAAGTCTCGATTCAATAGATTAAACCTATTACAATTTCATGCTGAAAATTGTGCAGGCTTTTCTATTTTTGCATCCGAGGAAATATTTTTTGAGGACAATTGGTAATGAATAAAATGACCATTAGAGTTCCTTTTGTAGACCTGAAGTTACAACACGAACCAATTCAAACGCAATTACAAGATGCAATCCAATCTGTATTGGAACAGGGAGATTTTATTTTAGGGCAAGCACTCTCAGATTTTGAAGCAGCATTTGCGGCAGTTTCTGGGGCAGCTTATGGGGTTGGTGTTGCATCAGGAACAGATGCGATCGCTCTTGGATTGCAAGCGTGTAATATTGGTGCTGGTGATGAAGTGATTTTACCAGCAAACACTTTTATCGCCACCTTGATTGGGGTTATCCGGGCTGGCGCAAAGCCAATTCTGGTAGATTGCGATCGCCAAACTGCTTTAATTGACTTAAGAAAAGCAGCAAAGGCAATTACACCTCAGACCAAAGCAATAATCCCTGTGCATCTTTATGGTCAAATGGTATCACCACGCGAACTAATAAACTTTGCCGATACCTACAAACTACTAATTTTTGAAGATGCCGCCCAAGCACACCTCGCCGAAAGAGACGGATATCACGCTGGTTCAGTAGGAATAGCAGCAGCTTTTAGTTTCTATCCCAGCAAAAATTTGGGAGCATTTGGGGATGGAGGAATGCTGCTGACACGAGATTCAGATGTAGCCCAGAAGATGGTGCGCTTGCGAAATTACGGTGCATCGCAAAAGTATTTTCATACTGAAGCAGGTACGAATAGCCGCTTGGATACTTTACAAGCAGCAGTTTTGCACCGAAAATTACCATATTTGCCACAGTGGAATCGCGATCGCTTAACTATAGCCCAACAGTATGATAGCGAACTAGCGCCCTTGGCAACTACAGGTATTATCCCTATAGAAAACCAAAGTGGTACAGGACACGTTTATCATCTTTATGTGATTAAAATTGATGATTCTTGCCCGATAGAGCGCCAGCAACTCCAGGAAAAACTCACAGCAGTAGGAATTCAAACTGGCATTCACTACCCAATTCCTTGTCATCTCCAACCGGCATTCACTAACTTAGGCTACCAGCCAGGAGATTTTCCAGAAGCAGAAAAACTCTCACAGCAAATCTTATCATTACCGATGTATCCTGGTTTGAGCAGTAGCCAAGTTAAAGAAGTTGTAGCTGCGATCGCTCATGCAGTCTCAACAACTTCTAAGGTAGATGAACCCTCCACTGCCGACCTTGGCAGCGTGGTAGCCTGATGTTAATTCATACTTATATGTACATCTAACAATTAGATATTTGTCCTTTGTCCTTTGCAAATGACCAATGACCAATGACCAATGACTAATAAAAATCATGGCACTCCAGCAACAGATAAAAAATAGAAACGCCTCAGACTTATTAAATCTAGCTATTATAGGCGTTTTGCTGCTGCTTTTTGCTCCTATATTGCTACACTGGTTCGATGGTTGGCTGCACAAAAATATCAGTACAGAACACGAATATTTCAGCCACGGAATTATTGGTTTACCATTTGCGGCTTATCTAGTCTGGATGAACCGGAAAAAGTGGAAACGTTTGCCAGATACCATCCATCCTTTGAGCGCTGTTTTCTTGTTATTCGGGGCAGTTTTTTACCTTAGCGGTGTTATGGAGTGGGTTAACCTTTCCTTGCCCGTTATTTTGGTAGGATTATGCCTATGGTTTAAAGGAATAGCAGGTTTGCGATCGCAAGGATTCCCCCTGCTATTAGTATTTTTGGCAACCCCAACAGCAATGCCATATCTGATTGCTCCCTATACCTTGCCTCTTCAAAGCTTCATCGCTGGTACAGCAGGCTTCATCCTGAATCAATTTGGTATGGATGTAACCGTAAACGAGGTAAATCTCTATGTGGGAGGAAGGATTGTGGAAGTTGCTCCCTATTGTGCTGGGCTGAAAATGTTGTTTACTACTCTCTACGTAGGCTTGATGCTGCTTTATTGGACAGACGCTTTGTCTTCACGCCGCACAACTATATCGTTTTTATCTCTTGCTGCGATCGTTAGTATTATTGCGAATATCATTCGTAATACTTTACTGACTTTCTTTCACGGCACAGGTCAAGAAGCAGCTTTTAAATGGCTCCATGAGGGTTGGGGTGGTGATGTCTACTCTGCTTGTATGCTGGTGTCATTAGTGCCCTTACTGAATTGGCTGGCTAGCTATTTTTCAGCATCTCAAGAAACTCAGCAAGAAGCGGAAAGTTAGGAGTATTGGGCATGGGGTATGGGTTAATTTCTTTTCTCCCTGCTCTCCCACTTAATTCTCTACTCATAAATATTACTGAACTCATGGTGTGATTTTATGAAGTAAAATTCTGCCTAAGTATTACAAATTTTACTGATGATTTCCTTCTCCAAGTTTTTCAAGGAAAACCAATTGAGTCAAGTAGCAGCACTTTTATTACTGCTACTGCTACTAGCAATAGGAGGGGTTCCTGGATATCTGACAGGACACTGGCAATGGAAACAGCCCCCACCTATTGCTACCCTCAACGAGTTAAAAGAGATCCGCAACACTGGGTTGACCCTTCCTGGTTGGCAAACTATTGAACAAGCAGACCAGCAAATTGGCGAACATAAATGGTCTTTACAGCTACTTAAAAAACAAGGTTCTCAATCCCAGGCAATCCTGCTTTTGCTGCCGCAAAATGGGCCTATGGATCAACCAGAAGTAGAGTGGACAGATGTTAACGGCTGGGGAAGGTCACGCTGGGGAAAGTGGGATGTAGCTCAATTTCGTTCTGCTGAATTTACTGTGAAACCGCCTGCAAAGTCGGCTTCTAATCTTGGAACTAAAGTAGAAGCTAGGTTTTTTCGCGCCGCCACACCACAGCAAACCTTCGCTGTCTTGCAATGGTACGCTATGCCAGACGGTGGCAATCCATCACCTTTTCACTGGTTCTTGGCAGATCAATTGGCCCAGTGGCGTAAGCAACGCATTCCCTGGGTAAGTGTAAGCATTCTGATCCCAATGGAACCTTTAGGGCAAGTAGAAACATCTTGGCCTTTAGCCCAGTCTATCGGAGAAACAGTGCAAGCTGAATTGATGGCAGGCGCTTTGTAGAGTCTATTACACATGTATTTGTGCAGAGATTTATCAACAGTATCTCTATAATTTATTCAGGCTAAAACTCAGCTAAAAGATGTTAACAATATAGAAGTTATAGCGATTATCTATGAGTTTACATGGAATAAAAGGATTTTGCCCCTTGTCTTACCGCAGCTTCCAAAAAAATTGATATTAGAAATTCAATTTAGCAAAATTATTCTCTTTTTCTTGGTAAATACTTGCAGATACAAGAGACACATAGGACATTTTTAGAGTAAAATAACCACTCGGCGCGACTAATTTCTATATCAGTATTTTTACACCGATGTTCGTAGCTCCCAGTTATTATATGCGTGGATTCAGCGCCCTGTGTTTTGTCAGTCTTCAAGTAGGAGTTTTCTTAATAACACCTATCCAACTTGTTGTTGCCCAGCCTTTTCCACCTCAAGGACAATCACCAAGACAACCCCCATCGCCTGTGCCAGGTACTGAGTTTGCACCTCCAGGTGCAAATAACGAAATTTCCCCACAACTCAGCCGCTACCTGTTGGGGCCAGGAGATGGAATTGGCATCGTGCTTCAGCGTCCCCCCGGCCCATACCGCTTAGGCATAGGAGATGGAATTAGCGTTTCGGTTCAGCGCTTTCCAGATTTAGGCTTTCAAGCTTTAATCAACCCAGAAGGTAATATTGTGGTGCCGTTACTGGGAACAGTTTTCTTACAAGGTTTAACTTTGGAAGAAGCTCAAGAAAAAATTCGCTTGGGTTTAAATCGTTATGTAGTCGATCCGGTAATAGTTTTAGCCTTAGCAACGCAGCGTCAAGACTTGAGTTTTCAAGCTGTAATTAGTCCAGAAGGCAACATCATAGTGCCGCAAGTAGGAACGGTGTCATTACAAGGTTTAACCTTGGAAGAAGCCCAAGAAAAAATTCGCTTAGGCTTGAGTCGTATTTTCCCAGATCCAATCGTAGTAGTATCCTTGGTTGGGACGCGACCAGTCCAAGTTACCATTAGCGGGGAAATATCTCGACCAGGAATTTATCCGATTAACTCAACAACACCCCGTGTTGCTGATGCTTTGCTAATATCTGGTGGTTCAACGTTGAATGCAGACCTGCGACAAATACAGGTACGCCGCAAGTTAATCGATGGTTCTGTGATTTCACAAACTATTGACTTATATGCAGCACTGCAAAATGGCGGTTCAATTCCTAATTTACGCTTACAAGACGGAGATGCGATACTCGTCCCCCGTCGTGAAGTTGGTAATGATGACGGTTATGACCGCAATTTGGTAGCACGTTCATCCTTAGCAGTACCACAGATTAGAGTCCGGGTTTTAAACTATGCTGCGGGAGGTATTTCCGTTCAAGCGCTGCCTAACGGCAGTACATTTGTAGATGCTTTAGGAGGAGTAAATCTTGACACTGCTAATCTTCGGGATATCGCTCTGGTTCGCTTCGATCCCGAACGAGGTAAAACTGTTACCCAGAAACTTGATGCTAAAAAAGCTCTAGGAGGCGATGCGTCTCAAAATGTGGCACTTCAAGATAATGATGTTCTTGTTGTTGGTCGAAATCTCATCGGTAGAATTACTAATTTACTGACTACCATTACCCAACCCTTCTTCAATGTTCAATCTTTTCTGCGGTTTTTTGACAACTTCGGTGGCGGTGGATCAAATTAATGACTATACAAGAAGGATAGAGTTTGTAAATAGTTGGGAGTGGAGGAAGCCACATCTCCAGCTTATCTTTGAGTTTGTTAATGGAAAAATATTAAAGATATCAACGGATATATACAATAGGAAGTTGATAGCGTCCTTATATAAAAGTCACTATCTTTAGTTTGGTGCTTCCTAGTTTTTAATTTTTAATTTTTAATTTTTAATTGGAGCGAAGCGACCATGACCCCACCAATTGTTAAACGCTATCTTATTGCTTTTGAAAAATATAAGTGGATTGGACTAGCTAGTTTTGGTTTAGTTGTAGTGGGGTCAACGGTGGTGGCTATGCAGCCAGATCCACCTATTAACTACATAGCATCTGCCGCCCTTACCTATGCTGGACCACCAGTTTCTTTCTCAACAACTGGTAGTCAAATCCAACAGCAAGGAAAGGAATTGAATGAAGAAGTTTTATTATCAAACCAGATAATTGCCACAGTGGCACAGAAAGTAAATCTCAAACCGAGACAACTCGGCGCAAGTATCGTGCTTTCTTTACCTAAAAAGAATGCCAGAACTGGAGAATTTGAAACGAGTATCTTTGAACTAAAATATGTAGATAGTGACCCCAAAAGAGGTATAGAAGTATTGGCAGAATTGATGCAATCAATGATTAAGTTGAGTAGTGACATCAATACTGGGCGATTACAAGCAATTATTCAAAAAATTAACGATCGCTTGCCACAAGCTAAACGAGAATTGCAAGTTGCTGAAAAGAAGTTGGAACAATACGATCGCATAGAGCGAACAGCAATATTGGCAGCCGAAAATGGCAGTTTGTTAAGCGCCATTACTGCCAGCCAAAATCTTCAACGGCAAATGCAATTAACCATTTCTGGGCTTGATGGTCAAATTCGCAGTTTACAAAGTAAGTTAGGCTTAACAGTCGGACAAGCTTATATCTCTTCTGCTTTGAGTGCCGATCCAATTATTGGGAATTTACGAGCGCAAATTTATCAAAGCGAGTCTCAAATTGCTGTACTCAGAAAAGATTTGCGACCAGAACACCCAACGATGATTCAGTTGCAGCGTCAGAAACAAGCGGCTGAGGAATTGCTGCGACAACGGGCTGCTGAGGTGTTAGGTGGTGATGGTGCGGCGGCTCCGCTTCAGGGTAGCATTGCAGGTATTCGCACCCAAAGTAGTTTAGATCCAGCCCGCCAGCAATTGGCAAACCAAATGGTGTCTTTGCAAACTCAACGCGAGACACTGCAACAACAACTAGTTCAAGAAATCCAACAAGAAGCGCGACTACGGCAAGAGTATTCTCTGATACCCAATAAGCAATTAGAGCGATCGCGTTTAGAACAAGAGGTTGGACTCAAAAAAGCCATCTATGACCAAATGCAGGTGAAGCTAACTGATGCTAAAACCGCAGAGGCAGAAACTACCAGCAGCCTCAGCATTGCCAGACCGCCCACAGCTGTTGCCGACATCAAACCCCCTAAGAGTGTACCTATTACCCTTGCTGTGGGCGGTTTCTTAGGTATGGTGATTGGTGGCGGGGTAATATTTTTACTGGGATCGCTGGAAGGGACTTTCAAAACCAGGGAGGATATTCGCGAGAGCCTCAAGCAAAGGGATGTGGCAGTGTTGGGAGAATTGCCTTTAATGCCTGTTGATGATTTCGATCGAGAAGCAGTGGCTGTGGTACTTTCCGCCGATTCTCCTTATTTGGAATTTTATGAGAAGTTCCGCAGTAATCTGCGCCGAATTGGTGGTAACAATTTAAAAGTGGTGTTGATTACTAGCACCAGTAGCTTAGAAGGTAAGACCGCAAGTGCTTATAACTTGGGTATAGCTTCTGCCCGTGCTGGTAAAAGAACCTTGATTATCGAAACAGATTTGCGATCGCCTTCTCGTTGTACATCCCTGAAAGTAATTCCTGACCCCGAGTCCACTATTGAACCCCTGCGTTATTACGCTAACTTAAGTGAATGTATTCGTTTAGTTCCTGATGTAGAAAATTTATACATTATTCCGAGTCCTGGTCCTGTGCGGCAATCAGCAGCTATTCTTGAGTCTAGCGAAATGCGGCGGCTGATAGAGGATGTCCGCGAACGTTTTGATTTAGTTATTTTAGACACTAGTCCCCTCAGCATATCCAATGACCCTCTGTTAATTCAACCTTATAGCGATGGCATGGTAATAGTGGCGCGACCACACTATACACAAGAGAATATGCTAGGTGAAGCTATCGATCAATTGGTTGAATCGGAACTAGGGTTATTAGGAGCAATTATCAATGGCGCTGATATTATTGTTTCTCTACCGGAACAAGTCGTACAATCACCAACGACATCTGAGGTAGAATCGGAAACTGTTGAAAAATCAGAAGAAGTGTCAGCAGGTGCCAAATAAGAACAAGATTTAATTGCCAATACCCAATTATCCATTAGTCACGTCTAAACAACCCAAATAGGGGAGCGAGAATTACGCCAAAAGCAAAACCACCAATGTGCGCCCAATAGGCAACTCCACCAGTTTGCACAGTCATATTAGCGGCTGTTTGCAGGGTAGCAAGACCGGAGATTAAATTCTGCACCACAAAAAGTCCAATTATTACTAGTGCTGGAACTCTGATTGTGGTGATAAAAAAACCCAAAAATATTAAGGTCATAACTTTAGCGTGGGGAAAGCGGATAATATACGCACCCAAAACCCCAGAAATTGCCCCACTTGCTCCCAAGGAAGGAATCTCAGAATTCATGGCAATAAACCATTGGCATAAGGCAGCTAAAGCACCACACGCTAAATAGAAAATCAGATATTTGGCATGACCCAATCGATCTTCTATATTGTTGCCAAAAACCCAGAGAAACACCATATTTGAGATTAAGTGCCACCAACCACCGTGTAAGAATTGTGACGTAAATAAGGTTATCCACTCCCCATTCAAATTGGTAGTTAACTCTTGAGGCACTACCGCATACTGATTTAAAAATTGACTCAATTGTGCATGTGACAGGCTCACCTCGTGAATAAAAACTACAATATTCATGCCAATTAACCCGTAGGTGAAATACGGGGTGATTCGCGTTGGATTTTCGTCGTAGAGGGGAAACACAGGTGTTTTTCCTAAATTATTGACTAACTGCAATATAGCTTGTAAGGCTAACAGTTGCGAAGGTTAGGCAATTTAACCTATTAAATCAATCACTATAATTGAGGGTGGTTGTAATACTATAAAGAATTACTTTTACCAAGATTCTTCCTGGGATTTATCGCTAAATAAACCCAACAGTGGGCCGAGAATTGCCCCAAAGATAAATCCGCCTGCATGGGCCCAGTAGGCAATACCGCCGCTTTCCATACCAATGTTTGTAGGTGTTTCAAGACTAGCAAGCCCGTAGAAGGCTTGTTCGAGAAACCAGAATCCCAAAAAGAAATATGCCGGAACGCGGAAAGTCGGGAAGAAAAATCCTAAAGGCACTATACCGAGAACTTCAGCGTTAGGAAAGCGGAGAATGTATGCTCCCAGAATACCTGCGATCGCACCACTTGCGCCCAAAGATGGAATACTAGAATCTTGAGCGAAGAACCACTGAGTTAATGATGCCAAAACACCGCAAGATAAATAAAACAGCAAGTATTTGGCATGACCTAACTTATCTTCAACGTTGTTACCAAAAATCCAAAGAAACAGCATATTGCCAGCTAAGTGCAAGAAACCACCATGCAAAAATTGCGAGGTAATCAAAGTTGCCCACTCTGGTACTGGTTGATGTAGAGAAGTACCACCAAAGCTTAAGGTGAGTTCTCGTGGAACTACAGCCGCAAGGTGTAGAAACCCATTTAATGCTTGTGGGGGAAGACTTGCTTCATAAATAAAAGCGAGGATATTGGCAGCAATCAACCCATAAGTTACATAAGGCGTGATTTTGGTCGGATTATTATCTCTAATGGGAACCACGGGCGTTTTTTCCTGATTTTAAGGCACAAACTCTACAATACTGAATTTTGCAAGTAGTTTCTTCTACCTCGTGGATGGATTTCGTTTTGGCACTTAAAAACCAAAAGCCAAAAATCCACCATCGACAGTGATACATTGTCCAGTGATGAAAGATGCCGCAGGCATACAAAGAAATGCCACTAAACCTGCTACTTCTTCTGGTTGACCAACCCTTCCTATAGGTGTTTGTGATAAAACTAATTTGAGAAAATCTTGGTTATCGAGTACAGACTCGGTTAGAGGTGTGCGAATCGCCCAAGGTGCTACGGTATTTACCCTAATACCATTGCAAGCCCATTCAACTGATAGCGATCGCGTCAGTTGATTTATAGCTGCTTTCGTCATACCATAAGGAGCGCCTGTACGATTTGAGACTAAACCTGCTACAGAACTTATATTCACAATGCTGCTGTTTTCCCCATTTTGCAGCAGAGGGTAAAATAGACGGCACATCTCAAAAATAGATGTCTGGTTTGTCTGGATAAGAAACTCATACTCAGAGGCTGTGTACTCTACTACTTTTTTGCTAATATTGGTTCCCGCATTATTAACCAGGATGTCTAATTTATCCCAGGTTTTGCCAACCTGCTCAAAAATGGCTTGTCGCCCATCAGAGGTTGCAACATCTGCTGTAATCCCATAAACAGGAAATCCTACTTGTTGCCAGATAATTAGTTGTCGCTCAACATCCTGAGAATTCCGAGCCACAATTGTGACTTCTGCACCCAGAGATAAGAACTCATTGGCAACAGCTAGTCCAATGCCTTTGGTAGCACCTGTAATCAGTGCTTTTTTTCCTGTCAGTGTCCAGCGTAGGCGTAGCCCGCCTTCGACATCGCTCATTTGTAATTCTGCGGATTTTTTATTATCAAGGTATCAATTTAAGAGTTTATCTTGTAAGTGCCCAATGCGATCGCCTTTTGTTGTAATGTAGGCGATCGCAATCCCTAAAACATCAACTGCATCTAATTCCAATTCAAAACCCATGTTTTTTTCAAATTCTCTAGAAAATCAACTCCAGCGCTGGAACGAAACCATTCGCAATCAACCGAAAAACCCTAATGCTTACATTCGTCGAGGTATGGTTAACTTTCAACTGGCCAAGATTGATGAATCTATTCAAGATTTTGACATGGCAGAGCAATTGGATGGTAGTATTAAACCCTACCTCTGGCAACGAGGATTATCGTATTATTATGCAGAAAGATTTGCTGAGGGTGCTGAACAATTTGAAATAGATTTGACAGTGAATGCTCAAGATGTAGAAGAAACAGTATGGCGATATCTCTGCATAGCTCGTTCGTTAGGTGTTGAAGAGGCGCGTAATTCTTTACTAACTGTGAAAAATGACCCTCGACGCATCATGCAGCGCGTATATGATTTATATGCAGGAGATTGTACACCAGATGATGTTTTAACTGTTGGTCAATCAGAAGGGATAAAGGGAAATTTTTACAGTCATCTTTACTTGGGATTATATTATGAAGTTGAGAATAATCTTGATCTGGCTCAGGATTATATAGTTAAAGCTGCTGATAATTACAAAATTGATGATTATATGTGCTATCTAGCGCAGGTACATAAGAAATTACGAACGAGCATAAACTAAGTTAGATAAGCTACCAGTGTTTGCTGGTCACTACAGTTATTAATTGATTCTGGCACTTCCCAAATCTTAATTGTTCTATCAATGCTATAACGAGCAATAAATTTGCTATCAGTTTTTACCTAAACCAAATTCGTGAGGGTCAGATTAAAATCTTTCTCGCTAATCTAGTGATAAGAATACTATATGCCTCTAACTCCCTATTTAAGGAATCTAAATAATCTTGGATTTGCTGAGAGCAATGATAACTAGCACCATCCCAAATAATTAAAAGTTTAGCTTCAGGGCGTTTTGACTTAAGGTATTCTAAAAACTTAATTGTATTTTCAGAGTCTCCCTTTTTTGCTTCAGAAGTTATAAATTATTTTGTTTTATAGTCTAATGCGCCAAAATATGTTTGCTTATAACGAGCGTTGACAACTGGAATTGATATCCGTTCGTTAGTCTGACCCCAAACATATCCATTTATGCCACCCACAGCAAATGACATTCATCAATCATAAATACAACTACCTTTCCAGATTCGGAGGCGGAGCATCTCCGGCTCCGCTCTATTTCGCCTCGTCGCGCCGATAATAAATCAGAAATCTCTTTTTTTTAAGCTACCTGTTCTGAGCTATTTTCGATAAACTCTGTTAGCGATCGCATCCACATTGCCACAACCCCTTTGTAGTCGCAAATATTACTTGTATTCTTTTCAGTCTTTTCTCACGAATCATTCAGGATTGCTATATTGGAATGGATTATTATGAACAATGTTACCAATAACGAGTTATCAATAACCTCCAAAGAAGGCTCTAGCTTTAGGTTTTGAACTCATTCCTCAGCCCCAAGCAAATACTGTTTCTTAGGAGAGGGATATCAATTCCCTTTAACATTCAGCGCGTATTCTTTAAACCTTTCCAAATCAGCTTGAATTGTTGATTCAACTACCCGCCCCAAAAATAAGTTATCCATAATTTTGCCAAGAATGCCGGGGATAGCGTAGGAAATAGTCATTTTGACAATGCTACTACCATTGCGATCGTAAAAGCGAATCGCTCCCTGATTCGGCAAACCATCAATCGATTCCCATTGGATAATTTGCTTTGGGATAACTTTGAGAATTCGGGATTTCCAGGTAAATTCCAGACCGCCACCAGCACGAAGTTTCCAAAGAGATATATCTGGATTATCTGGCGGAATTTTCACAGAATCAATCCACTTCATCCACCGGGGCATTTGCTCCAAATCAGACCAGAGGCTCCATACTAAATCTATGGGAGCCTCTACTTCTACCTGCACAGTATGCTCTAACCAATCTGACATTCTCTCTTCTTCCTTTGCGTCCTTCGCGGTTAGTTATTTCTTCAAACTTTCCAAAATCACTTTTGCCGCCCGCCGTCCAGAAATAGTAGCACCTTCCATACTGTCGATGTAGTCTTGCTGGGTATAACTCCCTGCAAGGAAGAAATTATCTACTGGTGTTTTTTGATTGGGACGATACGCATCCATTCCTGGTGCTTCTCGGTAGAGAGACTGAGCAAGTTTTACCACACTATACCAAGTCATATTTAGCTCTCGTGACGAGGGAAACAGTTCGTGGACTTGCTTGAGGACATGATTTGCGATCGCTTCATTGCTTTGGGCAATAAACGGATCTCCCGGTGTCAGGACTAGTTGCAACAAAGATCCCTGTCCTGGGCGATAATAATCAGCAGGGCTAGTTAACGCCAAATCAGCAAAACAAGAAAAGTCAGCATCGGCTGTGTACAGCAAATTATCGATTCCAGCTGCGTGATTTAGCTGTTTACGTTCCTCTCCATCGTTCAGTTCCGTTACCCAACCATCGAAGCGTAATTGCACTGTGGCTACTGGCACTGCATCCAGTTTGTAAATATTGTCAAATTCTGACCACTTACGCCACTCCTGGGGTAGGATGCGTTGAATTCCTGGAACATCACAGGCAAAAACGTAAGCATCAGCAGCGATCGTTTCTACTGCATCACCTTGGGCAACTACTATACCAGTGACACGGGTTTGTTCAGCTGACTCTGTAAACTGAATTTCCCGAACTTGCCGACGGGTGTAAACTTTAGTCCCTCTAGCTTCCAAATATTCCAGAATGGGCTTGTGTAAATATTCAGATGGAGAACCTTCTAGCATTCGCAAAACTGAAGCTTCAGTTCTGACTGCAAATAACTGGAATATCGTTAACATACAACGGGCAGACATATTTTCGCAATCAATAAATCCCAATGCGTAGGCGATGGGGTTCCATAACCGCTTAATGCTGCCATTACTCCCACCATGACTGCGAAACCAATCGGCAAAGCTAACTTTATCTAAGTTGCGAATAGTTTTCATCGCCCCATTGAAGTCTACCAATCCGCGAACTATCGGACTAGTACCCAAAGCGATCGCATTTTGCAGTTTATCCTGCAACGATAATTGAGAAGTCGTGAAAAATGCCTTTAAGCCATTGAAAGGCGCACCTGTAAAGAAGCGAAAATCCAAACCACCAGTGCGCCCCCCTTTATTAATAAAAGTGTGAGTATGTTCCTTGAGACGTAAGTTTTCTAACACCCCCACTTTCTTCATCAAGTCAAATAGTTGGTAGTAGCACCCGAAAAATACATGCAACCCCATTTCTAGATGGTTGCCATCTCCATCAACCCAACTGCCAACTTTACCACCCACAAACGGACGAGACTCAAATATCTCTATTTCACAACCAGCATCAGCTAAATCTATTGCGGTTGCTAGTCCAGCCAGTCCCGCACCTACGATTGCAACGCGCATTCCGTCGTTCCTTTTCAGTTTCTTTACAGATTGTAACTGGCTTGGTGTCGGAATTCGCTACTTAATATCAACTCTACCAACATATTAAGGTATGGCAATGTCGATACTAAAATCTCCTTTTAGTCCCAGCAATTGACCAGACGCGAGAAAAACGCGTCTGTATCAGTTAGACAAATTATTGTCCATTGCGGCGGACTCAAAAAAGTATTGGAGCTATTTTTTTGGTGGCAAAGCAGTTATCTAGTAAGTAGTGAAAGTATGTTCTTACTTGTTTACATCTTTGCCATCATCGGAGATCGGTAAACTTCTAATCAGTTCCCGAATCACATCGGTTGCAGGTCTACCTGTTTGTTGGCAATATTTTTCTAGTTTTTCCGCTTCCTGTGTTGCGAGATTAACTGTTATGCGTTTAACGGCCCATTTTTTATTTGTCATTATCATGCTATCTGCTGTATATCTAGATTATCGAAAGAGTCTAAGTTAAAGAGGGAACCGATAAGATTATCAGAATTTGTCTCAGGAAACAAGTAATATCATTAATATTAAAAACTGTAGTTTTGTCAAAGGATTCATCATTTTCTAAAGAAATCAGAAACTTACACTTTATTTGTTACTATTTTGACAGCAAAAATAGTAGATAGTTCCTTCTGAGGATAATAACCCTATTAACAGCATCAGGAAAGCCTGACAAAGAGCTTTTATAAATGAATTTGAGGACACCTAATGTTGACTCAATCAAGATTTATCAAATTATTCTCCATCAAAAGGATTTGACATTCTCTCTTAAGCAAGTTCGCTAAACTCACTTGATGAGAATATCTGTATAACTGATGAAAAATAAAGCTTTAGAATCACGATCGGGCTGAAATAGTGGACTACAGGCGGGTTGTAGTGAGATATACAGACCGCTAATAATCACTTAAAAGTGCAAATATCCGTCTGCACCCATTCCTGTAACCAATAAGCTAATATCTGCTTCAACGGTTAAGACTTTTGGCTTACCACGATTAAGCTGATTGCTTTTCGGTAGTAATCTTGCAGTCAATCAAAATGGGATATGACTCAGCTTTTTGAGTGTAAAGAACCATTTTTTTAGCAAATTTTGACAGCATTATCTGTAATTTCACACAGGCAAACTAGCATAAAATTTATGTGATGTTACTTGAAGGCTGCCGATAATAATATTTTAGTTTCGTTTCATTTTTTTTACACTAAATTACCGTAAAGATACCATTAGAATCTAGACATTTTTCTCTTCAAAATAGCGATATAATTTGTTTTCAACTCAGCACTTTTAGATTAATTGTATTTATCTATCTAGAGATTATCCCAATTATTTTTAATCTGGATTGTGCTAAGAATTCCACTGTTACCCGCTTTTTTCTATTTAAAACTAAGAGAAAAACTACTGCCCAAAAAGATTTAACCTACAACCATTATTCATTGGTAAATAAACCTATACAAATGATTGTGTGTTTCAATTCTTTTTGCGGTGTATTCATTATAGCTATGATTTATACCCTTTCAAGAAACTTTATCTAGAGACGAAATAAGCTCATTCTCAGACTTTATAAAAAAATTACAAAGCACAAGATAGTAAGATGAGCTTTTGCTTAATGATATTGATATATAACAAGCTCTTAAGCTCAAAAATTTGTTAAAAGAAAGATTCTGATATTGAAGTATGTCGGCTAGATTTGATTAAACCGGACTTCGTAAATAGTTCTCTAGTGATTTGTACTGATTTATACTGGTAAATCTCCAAAATAAATTACTGGAAAATGATAAGAATACAGATACTTCATGAAATTTAGGTAAAGTTAGCTGCCATCCGGGGTATGTACTAATACAGCTTGGCAAAAATCCAGATCGCATCGCAATTCAAAAGACTTGGGGGAAAATCCTTTTGTCAATATGCGAATCGAATAATATATATCAACTTAATTTCTCATAGCCGTAATCCGACGTTAAGGATTACGGCTATGAGTGCAACTATTCCAAGTTAAGTTGGGGCATGAGTTTGAGAGTGCCAATACCTAAATCTTTTTGTGAAAGCGATCGCGTTTCAAATAAAGCCATCATATCCCGTAACTGAGGATTGCCACGAGAGGCTCCCGTTAGCCCTTTGGCAATGATTAAGCCACAGTAGCCCTTAGTATTTTTACAGCGTTGATTCCATTTTTTCCGGGCTTCTACATGAACTGGATCTTCATCTAAAAATTCACCAAATAGGAACAATTCATCATTTTGAGTTTGCAATAAACCGAGGTCGTAGCGATCGCCATCGAAAGGATCGGCACCTGGATTAAAGCAAATTGCTCTCAGTCCGCCTGCTGCTTCAATTCTTTCAATTACAGTCTTAGCCTTGGGCCGGGAAGTTTGAATTAAAATTACCGGCAAACCGTCACCCACTTCTTTAATTTCACCAGCTTTATGGTAAGTTACCCCCTTACGGAGGCGATCCAAGATTTCCCAGGACACTACACCTAAGCTGAGGAAAGAGTCTTCCGGTATCAAGTCATCTTGCAATGATTGGAAATTCCCAAAGTCAAGGTTGTCAATTTCCTCATCATCACCAAAGCCTGCCATTTCCTCTAACTCTGCTGCTAACTGCGGCATTGTAGAGACTGTCACAGCCACAGATTTAGTTGATTCTTCCGACTGCGGTAGAGAAATGCGATAACGGCGACTGAGGGTAGGGAAGATATCCTCTTGTAAATCGCGACGGCGATCGCGAATAAAGCGGATCAGACTTTCGATCGCAACCAAGATTACCAGTGCTTCTTCGTCATACAAAACAGACCGCAGTCCTTCTAAGGGGTGGATATTACCGAAAGTTGGGTCAATTTCTGATAATGGCAGATCCGCCAAATCACTTTCTTCGTCTTCGTCTTCATCTTCGTCTTCTTCAGCACTCTCAAAGGTGAGAAACAGGCAATCTTGCTTGAGGAATGCTTCTTCTAGATGCTCATTTGAGTCTTCATCTTGTAAAACTGCGGTGCGAAACTGTTTTAAAGACTCCTCTGAGCGATAAAACAAAATCCCATACTCCATTCCCAGCATTCCCATAACTGAGGCATAGAGAGTGCCAACATCCCACTTATTAATCTCGATTGACAAAATTTGCTGTTCTTCCAAAAATTCCCAAGGTGCTGCTTCCCAAATTGCAAATGCTTTTTCTTGCAAGATTTGTGCATACTGTGGGGGTAAGTCGGGGGTTTGACTATCGAGGATGTCGGCGAACCCGCGAAACAGTTCGTCAATTAAAGGTAGTTCTGGTGCATAGTCAATGGCAATATCCAAATCTTGCAGCACCCCCCGCAGGTAAAATTGGATCTCACGGTCTTTGACTACAATTCTTTGGGGTCTGGCAGGTCTTGCTGGACTGTGGGGATGCTCCATTGCTCGCATTAAGGTACGAACTATTGCTTCTGGGCCGATATCTGAAGCTACCACGTCCATTCCTCGAACTACACCTTGGGAGTAATCTACCCAAAGAATGCATTCTCCCTTTTCCTCGGAGTCTGAGTGCTGGTTTGGTGATGACAACGGACGGCGATCGCCCTCCCATACAGAAGGAATTTGCGTTAATTTCTTCAAGCGACGACTGGTAGAGCGATTAAAACTTGTCATAGAGTAAGTTAATCAAAAGAAGCAATTTGGAAGTAAACTTTGGGGGATAGCTAGCCTCGGATTAGGTTTTTATGGCTGCACCTGAAAGATAGTTGCTTCTAGGACAAGCCAGGCTTGAACTCCAAAAATACCGAATCTCTAAACACACTGAGTCTCTCAATTCTAGAATAAAAATCTTTGGCTGCTTTTAACGGAGTGTTTACAATTTGGCATCTAACGACATTTAAGTCGCTAGAATAAATACAAAAACACCAAGGGAAACTCAGAGGCATTAACAAGCCGATATTGGGTAAAGCTTAGACTAATTAAGGAGTTAAAAAAGCAGATGACACAAGCAATTCAGTCTCAACAACGCGGAATTCTGTTGAGCGAAGCCGCATTGCACCAGGTAAAATCCCTCCGAGACAAGCAAGGGACAGATTTCTGCTTACGGGTAGGAGTCCGTCAGGGTGGCTGTTCTGGGATGTCTTACATGATGGATTTTGAAGACACTAGCAAGATTACCCCGCAGGATGAAGTTTTTGACTATGATGGCTTCAAAATTGTCAGCGATCCCAAGAGTCTGTTATATCTCTACGGTTTAATGCTCGATTACAGCGATGCCATGATTGGCGGTGGTTTTCAATTCACCAACCCCAATGCCAACCAAACTTGCGGTTGCGGCAAGTCATTTGGGGTGTAATATTGTCATTTGTCATTTGTCCCTTGTTATTTCTCGTTTCTCATTTGCAATTGCCTAATGACTAATGACCAATGACTAATGACCAATGACCAATGACCAATGACCAATGACTAATGACCAATGACTAATACAGTAGAATCCCTGTTTGATACAGGTTTGGAACGCTATAAAGCTGGAGAGGCGGTAGATTCTTTAATCCCTGTGTTTAAAGAAGTGTGCGATCGCGCTCCGAAAACTAGTGCTGCTTGGATTTGTTTGGCGTGGTTGTATCTACTCGATAACAAACCCAACTTGGCTTACAAAGCTGCACAGAAAGCAATCAAGTTAAACCCACAAGATCCACAGGCTAGAATCAATATCGCCTTGGCAATGCTGGAAACAGGTCAAAAAGGTTTACGAGAACATATTGACATAGCACAGCAGCTAATTTTTGTCAATGAAGAGTGGCAGGATGAAATAAAAAATAGTATTGAAGACGGTTTAAGTAGAAAACCAGATTGGCAGAGTTTGAAAAAAGTCAAAAATTGGCTATTTGAAGAGTGAGAAGTTAGGAGTTAGGAGTGAGGAGTTAAATTCAAGTCGGTAATCCTCACTTCTAACTTACCCGTCACTTAGTTAGCAGTCGTCAATTTTGGGCAAGTGGACACAAGGGTAGATGAAAGATAAATTGTTAAATTGGCTAAACACAATTTTAGTCGCAGATGTTTTTTTAGTTTTGTTTGGTTTTATTTGGTTAGCGATCGCAGCGATCGGTGAGTCTGTAGGATTAAACTTGGGTTTGGATTTGTGGCATCAACTCTGGCAACCCTTGTTTAACCCAGCGATCGGTATCCTCATGGGCGGTGCAATTCTCAGTGGTATTATCAGTTGGGTTTCCAAAAAATTTCTCTCCAGTCAAGAATAAAGGGATTGGGGATTGGGGATTGGGAATTGGTAATAACCAATAGTTTTTAGTTTTTCTTCCCCCTGCTCCCTGCCCCCTGCCC
>NZ_NOLI01000005.1:0-111690 GCF_002245975.1 Nostoc sp. 'Peltigera membranacea cyanobiont' 213
GTCTTTTTGTGTCTAAATTTCATCATTTGTTGATGTACTAAGGAACATGGATTAAATAAAATACAAAGCTTCATCCTGTCTCTAGCTTCCCTCTCCTTTATAAGGAGAGGGATTGAGGGTGAGGTAAACCAGGGACATAAATTGTATGTTATTTAATTCTTATTCCTAACCACCAAGGGTTGTGCTATGTGAATTAGACTCATGACTCCTCACACTCTAGCAATCTTATCTGATTTGTGAAATCCCCGACTTCTTTAAGAAGTTGGGGATTTCACTTTTTACGAATGATTTATATGCCTTTCTATATTTGCAGATATATATCAAGATAAACGCTCTGAAGACTTATCTATATAAACAAATATATTTCTTGTATAGCATAGTTTAAATATTAATTTATACCTTGTATTCTCTAACAAAAAGCTCGATGATTGATTGAGGAAGGACATAGTTATAGGTTAGTTAATAACAATGTCAATATAACTCATTATTTTTTCTGATTCATCCCAAGAAAATATCTGATATTCCTCTGAAATTTATTCATGTCGGAGTTTAAATAATCCAATGCTACAAGGATGGATTCAAATTGCGTTAACGCTACTAATTATAGTAGGAATCACTCCATTTTTTGGGCGCTACATGGCGCGTGTCTACTTAGAAGAAAGGACTTTTCTCGACCCAGTTTTAAATCCGGTTGAGCGACTGCTTTACGCCTTGGTTGGCGTTACAAGCAAAGAAAATATGACGGGCTGGCAGTATGGGCGGGCAATCGTCTACAGCAACGTAGTAATGGGGTTACTGCTTTTCTCGATCGTTACGAATCAGGGATGGTTGCCCCTCAATCCCACGGGAATAAATGCCCCAACTTGGGATACAACGCTGCATACTACTATTTCATTTATTACTAATACCAACCAGCAGCATTATTCTGGTGAAACCTATCTGAGCTATGCCAGTCAAATGTGGGGGCTGGGTTATCACATGTTCACCTCTGCTGGCACTGGTTTGGCGGTAGGAATTGCTTTTATTCGGGGATTGACTGGTAGATCGTTAGGCAACTTTTATGTAGACTTAATTCGCTCAATTACCCGAATTTTGCTGCCTATTTGTATTGTGGGCGGCATTGTGTTGATCGCTGCTGGTGTTCCCGAAACCCTGGCGGGTGTAGCTGTATTCCCTACCTTGGAAGATCCGAATATTAGTCAGGCGATCGCACGTGGCCCTGTTGCCCACTATGAGATTATCAAGCAATTAGGAGAAAACGGCGGTGGCTTTTTCGCCATCAACTCAGCACACCCCTTTGAAAATCCCAGCGCATTTACAAATTTAATTCAGATCGTGGCAATGCTTTCGATTCCCACGTCCCTGATCTATACATACGGTTTGTTTGCCAATAACACCAAACAAGCGTTGTTACTCTACGGCATGATCGGGGTAATTTTTCTAGGATTTCTGATTGTTACTGCCATTGGAGAATATAACGGCAATCCGGCTGTGAATGCACTGCTGGGTAGTCAGCAACCGAATCTAGAGGGTAAAGAAGTCCGGTTTGGTTGGGCACAATCTGCATTATTTGCCGTAAGTACAACTGGTACTATGTGCGGCGCAGTCAATAGTTTACACGACTCCTTTATGCCCGCCGGCGGTTTTATTTTTCTTTCTAATATGTTCCTGCAAATCATGTGGGGTGGACAGGGTACTGGAACAGCTTATTTGTTTGCCTATAGCATTTTGGCGGTCTTTGTAACAGGTTTGATGGTGGGACGCACGCCAGAATTTTTGGGACGCAAGATTGAAAAGCGTGAAGTTGTACTTGCTAGCTTCCTGATTTTGCTAGTTCACCCGATCGCTATTTTAATTCCGGGGGGAATCGCCTTAGCTTTTCCTGACCAATTGGCAGGGATTAGTAATCCTGGCTTCCACGGCTTTTCTCAGGTGATTTACGAATATGCCTCAGCTGCTGCAAACAACGGTTCTGGGTTTGAAGGTTTAGGAGATTCACAACCTTCACCGTTAGCGATCGCTACAGGTACAAAAACAACTGTAACCGCTTTGTGGTGGAACTTGAGTACCTGCTTTAGTTTACTCGCTGGACGCTATATCCCAATTTTAGGTTTGCTGTTATTAGCAGATAGTATGTCTCGCAAGCAAGCTGTTCCTTACACCACTGGGACACTGCGAACCGATACCGGACTATTTACAGGCGTTACCGCAGGCGTAATTTTAATCTTGGGCGCACTTACATTCTTCCCAGTGCTGGCATTAGGCCCCATCGCTGAAGCCTTTTTTATCGCCAAAGGTATTGGGTAGGGAGTGGGGAGGAAGCAGGGGGAGAAAGAACTAATACCCAATTCCCAATTCCCCATTCCCAATTACGAATTACGAATTACGAATTACGAATTAATTTAATGTATGCCAATTACTACTGATTCTCCTTCAACCCGTACTCCATCTGGAACTCGTGACTCACGCAGGCACACCCCCAAGTCAGATATGCGGGGACTTTATCAAAGAGCAATTCGTGAGTCATTTGTCAAGCTCGATCCTCGAATTACTGTCAAAAACCCAGTTATGTTTGTTGTTTGGGTGGGGACAATTGTCACCTTTTTAGTAACCCTTAACCCAAATCTGTTTGGCACAGTCCAAGCAGATATCAATCAACAACGTTTGTTGAACGGGTTGATTACCTTCATTCTCTTTTTTACACTGGTTTTTGCTAACTTTGCCGAAGCCGTAGCTGAAGGACGCGGTAAAGCACAAGCTGATTCACTGCGATCGACGCGATCGGATACGATCGCTAACAAAATCCTCCCTGATGGTTCTGTACAACAAGTCAATTCTACGGAACTGCGACGGGGCGATTTGGTTAAGGTGGTTGCAAATAATATGATTCCCGCCGATGGGGATGTGATTAAAGGCATCGGCTCAGTGGATGAGTCTGCAATCACTGGGGAATCTGCCCCGGTATTGAAGCAACCGGGTACAGATATTGCCAGTTCGGTTACAGGAGGTACACGCCTACTCTCAGATGAGTTGACAATTCGGATTAGTGCCGATCCTGGACAAGGCTTTATCGATCGCATGATTTCTCTGGTAGAAGGCGCACAACGTAGCAAGACTCCCAATGAGATTGCTTTGACGGTATTGTTGGCAGTGCTAACGCAGGTGTTCTTGATTGTAGTGGCAACTATGCCGCCATTTGTTAGCTACATCGCCAACTTTATCAGCACAGCCTTTGGCCCGGAAGCGGGAAACAGTTTACGTACTGGTGGTAGCGTTGCCATTCTCATCTCCCTACTGGTAGCTTTAATCCCTACAACTATCGGTGGTTTGCTCAGTGCGATCGGTATTGCCGGAATGGATAGGGTTGCCCAATTCAACGTCATTGCTACCTCCGGTCGAGCAGTAGAAGCCTGCGGTGACATCAATACCTTGGTGCTAGATAAGACAGGCACAATCACATTAGGTAATCGAATGGCTGATGAGTTTATTCCTCTGGATAATCACTCATTAGAAGAAGTGGCGCAAGTCTCCCTAGCTGCTAGCTTGTTTGACGAAACACCAGAAGGTAAGTCAATTGTAGTTTTAGCAGAAAAATCTCAGGCTGCGGTAGACTTCAATCTTGACAAAGCCGAAGGTGTGGAATTTTCTGCCAAAACCCGCATGAGTGGCACAAATCTACCTGATGGTAAACAAATCCGCAAAGGTGCAGTGGATGCCATTAAGGGATTTGTCCGTTCTCGTGGTGGTAACGTTCCTGATGATATAGACGCAGCTTATGAGCGAGTTTCTCGGTTAGGTGGTACACCATTAGCTGTTTGCCAAGATGACAAAATTTATGGTGTCATCTACCTGAAAGATATTGTGAAACCCGGTCTGCGGGAACGATTTGACCAACTGCGCCGCATGGGTGTTCGCACCGTCATGCTTACAGGTGACAACCGAATTACTGCTTCGGTAATTGCTGAAGAAGCTGGAGTGGATGATTTCATTGCCGAAGCGACTCCAGAAGACAAAATTGAGGTGATTCGCTCCGAACAATCTCAGGGTAAACTGGTGGCAATGACCGGGGATGGTACTAACGATGCACCTGCTTTGGCTCAAGCAAATGTCGGTGTGGCGATGAACTCTGGGACGCAAGCTGCCAAAGAAGCTGCTAACATGGTGGACTTGGACTCTGACCCCACGAAGCTAATTGACTTAGTAACCATAGGTAAACAACTGCTAATTACCCGTGGAGCCTTGACAACATTCTCCATCGCTAACGATATTGCCAAGTATTTTGCCATCATTCCGACTATCTTTGCGGCTGCTGGAATTGGCGCACTGAATATTATGGGATTAAAGAGTGCCCAATCTGCGATCGTCTCGGCGTTGATTTACAACGCCTTGATTATTCCGGCACTTATTCCGTTAGCACTCAAAGGGGTGAAATTCTTACCTTTAACAGCAGATCAACTACTACGCCGCAACATCTTCATCTATGGACTTGGTGGCATCGTTGCTCCCTTTATTGCTATCAAACTGATAGATATTATCTTACCTTTGTCTTAATTTACTATGAAACCTGTTCGTATCCGCCGCACTATCCTTGCATCACAAGTACTTGAAGAAATAACTGATATCTGGTGTCAATGGCGCAGACAAAAGCTGCCACTGTATTTGTTCCTGGCGATGTGTTTCAACCTAGTGGTTGCACCTCTAGTCTATGCAGCTACAGGTGAAGAACTTACCCGCAGTCAATCTTGGGGATTAGGACTGTTAGGAATGGTGACGCTAGGGCTTTCCATCTATTTATTTTTTGTAATGTTTGTACCGGAGAAATTCTAATGAGTTTTGCACGTGAAGCTAGTAGAGCAGTTCGTTCTACCTTGGTACTCTGGGTAATTGGTGCGATTATTTATCCTTTTGCGATGATTGCTATTGGGCAGATTGCCTTTCCGTTTCAAGCCAACGGCAGTTTACTGAAAAATAGCGCCGGTCAAGTTGTGGGTTCTGCTTTGATTGGTCAACCCTTTACTAGCGATCGCTATTTTAACAGTCGTCCCAGTACCACGAGCTACAGTACAGCCGATCCCAAAAAAGATGATGCCGGAGTTTTGAAAACTGGGGTTTCCGGCGCTAGTAACTTGGCTCCCAGTAATCCCGCATTGCTGGAACGCATCAAAGGTAAAGATGATCCAGACCCCAGCAAAAAAATTGAAGGCGATTTGACTCGTCTGAAAACCGCAGGAGTGCAGCCCACTGGCGATTTAGTCTATACCTCTGGTTCCAGCCTTGACCCTCATATTACTCCCGAAGCTGCGATCGCGCAAATTGCACGAGTAGCCAAAACGCGAGGATTTCAGCCGAACCAACTAGAAACTTTGATTGCTCAAAACACCGATGGTCGCTTTCTCGGCATCTTTGGCGAACCTGGAGTGAATGTGTTGAAGCTGAATTTAGCTCTGGATCGGATTAATGGAAAATAGTAGAGACGCGAAATTGGGCTTCGCTACGCTAACGCCTCTCTACTTTGTGGAATATATTATCTAAGCCTTTAATACCCGATTTCTTTCAGGAGTCGGGTATTTCTTTGTTCGCAAATGATTAAGTCTGACTATATCTCTAAATATATGCCTATTTAGCTAATCAGTAAACATATATTTTACTTTTCTAATCCATTTTGTATATCTGTAAAATATATCTTTAAAAAAATATTTCTTGTATGAAATAATGCACAATAATATTAAAGCTAAAAAAATATTTTGTGTTCAAAAACAACAGAAGTTTAGAGCCAAGCTTGTTTGGTGTTTTAATCCAAACTAATAGTGTTTATCTCGGCATTCATTTAACTGAAATTCAATTACCCGATCGATGCGCTTTTCTAGGAATTTTAAGAGATAATCAAGTCTTTTCAGCAACAGAGAACCCTTCTATTTTCGCTGGAGACTACATTTTAGCAATAGCAACCCATCCGATGATGATTCCCGCTCTCAAAGTCACTCTTAAGAAAATTCATTCTGTTTACTATTCTCTTAACAGTTGCCTACTGGAAGCTCGACCAACAGTCAGCCAAGCGATTAATTCAGATGATTCAGATGTACCAAACAACTTCAATTCCATATATTTATTAGATAAATGAACATTTCCTTTTTCTCCGATCGTGCATCTGACCCAAAGATGATTAAAGATTTAGGTGCTAACATTACAACTTTTGTTTGTATCCTTCTCTAACGAGACGCTGCGTATAGCTTGATTCCCCGCAGGGGTATGCGGTTCATTTTTTATCCTCCGGGGTAAGTCAAAATTCCGTATGTAAATTAAACTTGCACATTTGGGATGCTCCCGTTTAATTTAGATTACCTTGACTGAATCTGAGTCAAATAACTAAAGATTTTTAACATGCATAGTTTGGGGCTTTTTCAACTTTATGTATCCGCCCAAAGAAGTGTTCATCAATCTACCCTGGTTGAAGCAAACCTGGCAAATACAACACATCATGACACCAAACCGCAGGGCGGAGATATACCTTTTGTAGCAGTGTTTTTAGCTCACATTTCCTTCATGATTGTTTGGGGAATTGTCGTTTATCTCGTTTCGTCTGTCTGCAAAGCACTAGAAGATCCTCCAGAAAATGTGGCGCAAGATAAAAACGAAATAGTAAGCATTAAACATGTACAACAACATCCCTGTAGAAGCTGCAAATTTTTTCATAAAAACTCTTATCTAAAGTGTGCAGTAAACCCTGCCAATGCTCTAACTAAAGAAGCGCTCAATTGCTCTGACTACAGTCCTAAATAAGTGAGTCTATTTTCCCATTTTGATTTTATTTTCTGTTGCTGAAGCCTTTCAAATCGCCATAAAAAAATAAGTTTTAATTCCTCATTTTTAGATTGGAGTTGGTATTTATGAATCTCTTGTTACGACCTTTGATTGCGATGGCATTTTTCCTTACTCCCTCTTTAGTTACCCAAGGCAATAATTTGCTTCTAAATCATGTAATTCAACAGCTTCAAGAAACCAGAAAATGTTTTGGCTGTAATTTATCGGGAGTTAACTTTTCCGGGGCAAACTTACAAAGAATCGACTTGCGATCGGCAAATCTTCAGGGAGCTAACCTCAAAAATGCTAATCTCCGGTATGCAAATTTAGAGTGGGCAGATATTCGGAATGCAAATCTGCAAGGAGCCGATCTAACTGGAGCGATTCTCAAAAATACATTGCTAGCTGATGCTGATTTACAAAAGGCAAATTTGGAAGCGTCTAACTTAGAAGGAACGGATTTTAGAAATGCTAATCTTAGCCACGCTAATTTAATCAAAGCTTCAAAAAACAACGATATTCAGGGTCGCAATTCTATTACTCTCTGTGAAACAGTATTGCCAAACGGAATGATATTAAGTCGCTGCGAGCGGCAACCTAATATCTGAAAAATCAGGTTCGATCTATTGTGACTACTGAATTGTTAGATTCTCTCCAACTTTTAGAGCAACATCACCGTTAATCGGTATTGGTAGCGAGTAAATTAATGGCACAACCAAATTATCAAGATAAAAATAGCTTTTTCTACCCTCGAAGTCGCTATTACGGTCAAATTAAGCCAGAGAACCTAGTATTTAATGCCAACCTCCAAGAATTTGCTCAAAGAGTTGGTTATATCACTAATTTAGAGACTGCTGGAAAACTATCTCCAGAAGAAGCTTTCTGTCAACTGGAAGCACTCTGGAAACAGTTAGTAAATAGTAAAATTAAGCTGGAAATCAGTAGTGATATATCAGTTTAATTTAGTTGGACGATCGTGATGCAGTGATTAGTAATCTGAGAACGTTTAAACATAGTTTGACAAGTACAAACTTCATTTGAGAACCCTAAACATATTTTATGAAATCAAAAGAGACGATATTTGTTATTCCGACTCATCGATTGAGAGATGTAGCACAGACCATCGAAAAGTATGATGAGAATTTCCGGGCAAATGGTCATGCTGTAAAAATTATCGTTTTTGATGATTCCAGCATTGCCAACCACGAGAAATATTACCCACTTTTAGAGCAGACGAAGACAGTCAATGATGTGTATTATGTCGGCCCTCAGCAGAAAGAAGAATTTATTACATTTTTAAATGAAAGACTGCGCGATCGCAAGCTAGAATCACTCGTCAAAAACTTATTCCGACCTAGTTACGGAGGAAATCGCAACTTCACGCTAATGTATACCCTTGGTCATTTAATGGTCAGTGCAGATGACGATATGCGACCAGATGCATTAATTGAAACTAGCCCAGAATCTTTAACAGGCGATGAAATATGTCGAGGAAAATTAATCAAGTCCACCCAACAAGGCGGCTATGTCCATAAATCTTTTGACTTACTCACGGCTTTTAGTGATGTTCTAGGTAAGAGAGCCAACCAAGTACCAGAAAACTTCGAGGCTGGAGAATTGGTTGTTGATACAGCAATGGATTTAGAAACCAACACAACTAAAGGCTACTTTCGAGAAAACAGCCTGGTCTTACAACAAGGAACAGTCTTGAATAATGCCATCGTCAAAATTGCCCAAACGTTTCGCACAGGAACTAATGATATCGATACACTTGATTTTATTCACATGTATCTCAATGATGAAAATCAAATCAGTCCCAATGACCTGAATGATTTTTATATTCTGACTAATTTTCGACCTGTCATTACTAACAAAAACTGGAGAATGGATTGTGGAGTTGCTGGATATGATAATCAGCTAGGTTTACCACCATTTTTTCCCACGCGGCTTAGGTTTGAAGACTATATCTACAGAATTTGGATACAGCAAGAGGGTATTGCAGCTGCACATGTTGATGCTGTCCAAAATCATATTAGAAATAACTATATGCGTAATCCTCTCGCTAGCGAACTCTTTAATGAGGAAATATGTAGTCTGCTGAAAAAGAAGATTAAGAGCAGTGTTTATCATCTTGATGACCTGGGAATCAAGTTTGATTACTCTGGCGAGGTTACATTGCAAGACTCTGAGGAAATCTTGGAAAAAATCTCTGCTATCCATACTCAGGTAGTTAAAGCCTCAATGTCTGCTCAGAATGAAGAACGTAAGCAGTCACTTCAATTGTTTGCTGAGAACTTATCGAGAGTATTTTATGGGTTTGAACCCGACTTTTTTCAGCAAAACGTTTCCAGAATTATCGATGATGTCATTAGCCAATTTCACGGTTCTCTAGAAATATGGCCAACTCTAGTTGAAATCTGTTACTTCTACAAAGATAAAAAGGATTTACCGCAAATTAGAGTTAAGAATAAGAAGCTAAAGTCCAGAAATAGCGCAAAATTGAGCGAATTTTAACCATAAGCTCTTAATCTCGCCAACAAAGCATCAGCAAGACTTTACGATTCTTCATCTGTAAAGTCTTGCGCTCCACACAGCAGTTTGCTTTTTAAGTGAGGTACAAAACGCAGGACTCAAAATCAGATATAAAGAGTTGTCTCCTGCAAGAACTGCCTCCAAGTAGTTCATGCAAAAAAAAACTGTTGTATCTTTCATGCAATCTGATAAGATTTTCAACAAGTAGAGTAACTGCCTGTTCTCTTTTTCTTGAACCCACCGATCTCGGTTCTTTTTTAGGAAAGGAAAATAAAAAAATGTCTCATTTATTGTGGAAAACTCTGGCACTAAGTCCAGTAGTTTTGGGAGTGACGGTGTTGGTTTCCGCTAGAGTTATGGCTGCTGAAGTAGCAGACTCTTCTGAAGATATAAAGGCAAAAGCTGTTCAGACAGAAGCACCAATAGCTTCTAATGCTTCAATATTTATTCAAACAGAGCAACCAAAAGTTAATCAGCAATTAGTTGCCCAAAAGACTGATAACAATCAGGTTTTAGAAGAGATTAACCGCTACAGCAGTGAAAGCAAGAATCAGAATTCGCTGTCTCAAGTCACATCAGTTTCTCAGTTTTCTGATGTACAGCCGACTGACTGGGCGTTCCAAGCTTTGCAATCCCTGGTTGAACGCTACGGTTGTATTGCTGGATACCCAAATTCCACTTATCGAGGCAACCGGGCATTGACTCGTTATGAATTTGCCGCAGGTTTGAATGCTTGTTTAGATCGGGTTAATGAACTGATTGCCACTGCAACTGCTGACTTGGTGACAAAACAGGATTTGGCAACCCTCCAGCGTCTGCAAGAGGAATTCTCGGCAGAACTAGCAACTCTGCGTGGTCGAGTAGATGCCGTAGAAGCACGGACAGCTGAACTGGAAGCACATCAGTTTTCTACTACCACAAAATTGGTGGGTGAAGCAATTTTTGCCGTCACAGATAACTTTGGCAGCAACGACAACAACAACACTGTTTTCCAAGACAGGGTGCGCTTAGATTTGCAAACCAGCTTTACAGGTAAAGATACCTTGCATACTAGGCTTGCAACTGGTAATGCAGTTGGATTGGCTTTACCAGGTGGCACATTTGAAGGGACTCAAACCTTTAACCTATCCCCTTCTACCAACAACAGTGTTTTTATAGACTGGTTGTCCTATTACTTCCCTCTTGGCAACTCCCAAGTTTACGTAGCTGCTACTGGAGGTATTCACAGCGATTACGTTCCTACCGTCAACCCATATTTTGAGGATTATGATGGCGGTAACGGTGCTTTGTCTACTTTTGCCTCCGAAAGCCCAATCTATCGGATTGGTGGCGGTGCGGGTGCCGGTGTTAACTTAGCCTTTGGTAAAGGTGGCGGTGGCTTTCAACCTTCATTAACCCTTGGCTACTTGGCATCTCAAGCGAATAACCCTGGTATAAATACGGGTTTATTAGAGGGTAACTATGCTGCTTTAGGACAGTTGAACTTAAAAGTAGGCGATCGCTTCACCTTAGCTGCTACCTACGTCCACGGTTATCATAATGGTGGTACTGTTTTATTCGATGCAGGCTCTGCGAGTACAACAACTGGTGTAGTCGGTACTGCACAAGCTAACTTTGTCGGTGCTGGCAATCCATATATCAGTAATTCCTACGGCCTTGAGGCTGCTTTCAAACCGAGTGACAAACTCTCGATTAGTGGCTTTGCAGTTTACAGCGACATCACAGGACTTGGTGCTAATGATAATGGTCAAGTTTGGAGTTATGGAGCCGGGTTAGCTCTGCCAGACTTCGGTAAGAAGGGCAACGTTTTAGGACTTTTCGCAGGTGTTGAACCTTATGTTGGAGGTAATGCTGGTGATAAGCCTTACCACTTTGAAGGTTTCTATAAGTATCGCGTAACCGATAACATCTCGATCACCCCTGGGGTAATTTGGTTAACAAATCCTGGTCAAATTGCTGGCAACAATGATGATGCAATCATTGGGACGCTGAGAACAACTTTCAACTTCTAAAGGTTTATAGCAATTGGCAGTAGGGGCATAGATGTCACTGGTGTCATATTAAAGCTAAAACCACTTTAAAACTTCGTTTCCAGCCCCTGGAAACGAAGTTTTAAACTAGTGCCACGAATAAAGAAAGTGGAGCCTCAATTAGATATTGAGTTAAAGGTTGAAAGGATGACATGCTAATAACTGTTGACGTTGCCCTTCTGACCGTTACTAACCATCCCTAAGACATTCATCCGAGAAAATTTTAGATGATCTAAAGTTCGCTGGATCGTTGACGAGTCTGTTTTGTCCATCTTTACTACTAGCAATATGCCATCAGTATGTGGTGCTAGCAGGTTAGTATCAGCTAGCCCCAAAATCGGGGGAGAGTCATAAATCACCAAATCAAAAGCGTTATGGAAATCTATCATTAGTCGCTTCATCTTTTCAGACGAGAGCAGCTTTGTGGGATCGGGTGGTATTGGCCCAGAAGTTATTACAGATAATTGATTCATTGAAGGTAGTTGCCGGATTACCTCACTCATTGGTAGGTTTGTCAAGATTAAATTGCTTAATCCCCATAAGTTATTTAAACCTGATAAGGTGTGAATCTTAGGTTGGCGTAAATCAGCATCTACAATTAGTACTCTTTGTCCCATACCTGTAGCTACCTGAGCTAAATGAAAAGCAATAGTAGACTTACCATCACCAGGCATGGCTGAACTAATAATTATGGAAGCAATGGGGCGATCGGAACTGAGGAATTGGACATTTGTATAAAGTACCCGCAAAGCTTCTAGAAATTTTGTTGCATAGTTGCTATGCTCTCGATCGGCTAAAACAGCTAACCCAGGAATGCCTTGAAGAATAGGAGTTGGTATTCTGATTATGGGAAATTTTCGTGTGGGGATATGGTCTTGAGTATTTTCGACTTGCTTTTCAAATGGAATATTTCCCAACAACGGCAGTTTGACCTTCTCTTTCAGTGCCTGAACGCTATGGTAGGTATTATCAAGCTTTTCCAGTAGTAGGGCAACACCGATTCCTAAAGCTAGACTAGCAATCAATCCTGGGATTAAATAACGTTTGATGCTCGAATCAGAGATAGGAAATTGCGGCTTACTTGGTGCCTCAAGTAACTGCCAACCAAGTTCTGTCTGAGATATCTGAATTTGGAGATTTTCACGAGTAGAAAGAAAACGATTCAGACTCTCGGTCGCCACCTGTAATTTTCGCTGTAATTCAGTATATTGCCGTGCCAAGATTGGCCATTGTTTGCGCTGTAGTTCAATTTTCCGTTCTACTTTAGCAAGCTCTTGGCTTTGCACTTCTAAAGCTTGAAGTTGAGTCGTTACTGCTGCAATTTTTGTACCTAAAAAGCGTTGCTCTTCGTTTTTTAGCAAGGGTACCAAACTTGCCCGTTTCTGTTTCAATGTTTGCATAGCTGGGTTATTATCTTGCAAACGAGTTGACTCTGTAGCAATTTTAAGGTCTAGTTGCTGTACTTGACCCAATAACTGCTGATACAAAGTAGCATCATTAAGAACTGCCAGCTTGCCATTATTCTGTTGCAAAAAAGATAGATTGGCACGAGCTTCAGCTATTTTTTGATTGATTAATTGTCGTTGCTCAGACAAGTTAGTGACTTGACTAACAACTTGGCCAGATTGGGCTTCTGGGTCAACAAAGTCGTACTTTTGCCGGAACGTTTGCAGTTCTTTCTGAATCTGATCGACTCGATTTTGGATGAATGGGAGTTGTTGCTCAACGAACTTAATCCCTTGACGTAAGTTGGTTTGTCGCTTTTGCCGACTGTAATCTATATAATCCTTAGAAATTTGGTTGAGTACAACTTGAATCTGATTTGGATCGTGGCTTCGATAACGAACTTCTATAATCTTGGTTTCAGCAAACCGAGAAATCGTCATGTTTGCGATCAGCGAATTATAGCTAATATCTGAATACTTAGCTTCCAATTGCTTCACAATCTTTCCCATCAATTCAGGACTTTTGAGAACCTGAATTTGACTTTCATAATCTAGACCAGACTTGCTTACATTAGGGTCTTTGACAATATCCACTACTTTAGTGTCATCATTTACAGGTTCCACTAACAGACGAAAATTGCCTTCATATACTGGTAGCTCCCGGTTTAGTATCAAGCTAACAAAAACAACTGTCGTGAGAGTAATAGTTACCCCTGCGATCGTTAGCGCTCGTCGCCGTACAACACTCAGAAATTGAGGAAAACTCCAATCACTCTCTTCCCCTTCAGACATCGGAAATGGTTGAGGCTGATGAATAAATGGCGGTACAGAGCTACTATTCTGGTTATAACTTGGGGATTTAGAAGAATGATTCTCCATCTATGTTAATAATATAATACGTATTAATTAAGCTACAAAAAAGGTGTATGCCAGTTTTAGTAATCTACGTAAGCCAGCAACTCCACAGAGGTTTCTTATTAGCCCCCAGTTAGAGTTGCAAGCTTCTTGGTGCAACAGGTCATCAATGGGAGGTGAGAATCAAAATTCTGATAATTTGTGGATATCGATTCATCTCTCAGATTAATTCTAACTCTCTGTTATACTTAAGTACACTTAGTTGTAACTCTTAAAGTTGTAGACTTTTTTGTTTTTTTCCGATTCTAGCTGATTAAACAACGATAATAACATCTTTGTTTTAAAGTATACATTTATTTAGTTCCATGTCATAGCTTAAGTTAAGCTTAACCTCTAATCGCATCAAAGTATGATTTGGATAAAGCGGGTGAGAAATTTATTAATATCAATCTAATAACACTGCAAAAATGACCAACTAGACTTAATAAATGTACAAATCTTCAGACATAAAAATTCATGTACAAAACGAGTTTCAGGGATTAAAGATTGACAAATTATACAAAAAATGCAGTCCTAAAAACCAGAAAACATAGGCGATCGCTATGCCAACATCCTCTCTGCGAGACGCTCCGCTAATCACAGAGGGACTGGAAATACGGATAATTTACGTCATCTCAGATTCAAGATTCAGATAATTTAACGCATAAGTCCTAAGTAACTCTTTTATGAAGCTTCTGTTTATGATATTATCAGGAGATGAATTTTTGATGAAATGTAGGAGTAAATTTCAAACATCCTTTTCTCATGGTATTCTGGTAAGTAATTACATATAAAATCGATATTGAATATAGTACTGCATTCAATAGTATATGTAATAAATCTTGCTTAGACAAATTTAAAATTAAGTAAATGAAAACATCAGAAATTCAATGGTCATAAGCTCCCGATTACTTAGCAGACATAAGTTTATAGTAGCTTTTGGTTTGTTTTAGGTAAGTAGAAAGGAGAATTTATTATAAGCCTGTAAAAAAGCACTATTGTGTAGGGTAATCTACATCTATATGATTACCGCAAGCGTTTAGACTGATTGCTTCTTGTTGTGTTCCCATCTCCCAAAATATCGCGTATACAAACTCAAATGAGTATAAATTATTGAGCGCTTTAATTCGCAGATATATCTGTGAATTAAAGTGTGGTTTATGTATACCAATAAATTAATCCTAATCACTTTGCCTGAAGCAAATTGAAAAAATTTGTTAATTCAGGAAAGTAAATGTGTGCAATTATTAATGGCTTGAGCGGTTCAGTAGTATCTTTAACAAGATTTCTACAGCAGGGCATAACATGAGACTTAATGAATGGATTAATCAAAAACTTTTACAATCCATTGCTACCCGATTAGATGTTAAAAATGACTATTCTCTAAAAACTCAGCAATCCATCAAATTGTCTGTAATCACCCAGTTTTTCCCACCAGACTATGCTCCTACAGGACAATTGATTGAGGAACTGGTGAAACAGTTAGGGCAGCAAGGAGTGGATATTGAGGTTTTTACGAGTCAGCCAGGATATGCGTTTGACTCTCAAACTACTGCTTTAGCAGTTGAACGTGTGGGTGGAATCCGAATTCAGCGATCGCGCACAGCCCAACTTTGGCCGGGGCGAATTCGTGGCAAAGCTGTGAATGGTGTCTTATACACCTTGCGGGCTGTACTATATATGCTCCGAGCTTGGCGACGCAGCAACGTATTATTAGTAACTACAGCCCCACCATTTTTACCAATCATCGGATATCTGGCTTATCTGGTGTTCCGACTTCCCTATGTTTGCATTCTCTACGATCTTTATCCCGATATTGCGATCGCGCTGGGAGTAGTCTCAAAGGATAACTGGCTGGCTCGGTTATGGCGTGCCATTAACAAACAGATTTGGCTAAATGCTAAAGGGATTGTGGTTCTTAGTCCAGCCATGAAACAGCAAGTGCTAGCAAATTGCCCGCAAGTAGCCGATAAGATTTCGGTAATTCACAGTTGGGCGAACCCGGAATTGATTGTGCCAATTGCCAAGCAAGAAAACTGGTTTGCCTTGAAGCATAATTTAGTCAACAAATTTACCGTCCTCTACTCCGGGAATATGGGGCGCTGCCATGATATGGCAACTATGCTGCAAGCAGCCCAGCTACTTCTAGATGAGCCAGTTCATTTTGTCTGCATTGGTGGTGGAGCGAAAAAGGATGAATTGATTCAAGAAGTGAATCAATTAGGACTCTTGAATTTTACCTTTCTGCCATATCAAGACAAGCAGGTGCTGCCCTATTCTTTAACGGCTTGCGATCTATCACTAGTGAGTGTAGATGCATCAACCGAGAGTTTAGTCGTTCCTAGCAAGCTTTACTCAGCTTTAGCATCTGGAAGACCGATAGCGGTGATTTGTTCGCAGTATTCATACCTGAGACAACTAATTGCCGAAGCCAATTGTGGTAGCACCTTTGACAATGGAGACAGTCATGCTCTAGCTCAATTTATTCGCTTACTCAGTCGCGATCGGCAATTAGGAGAGCGGATGGGCAAGGCAGGTCGTCAGTATTTGCGATCGCACTTCACACCTAAGATTATCTCTCAACAATACCTTGATGTTTTGCAACGAGCGGTATTACCTGATGGTGTGATATCTATGTCTCAAAGTCATACAAAATAGTTCTTTGAGAAATAATTAGCACAGATTTGTGTAGGTTCCAAAGATTTTTAGCCTCATAACCAATTCTCGAAAATACAGCTACCAATCATTCTCCTTTGCCCCTTCCTCTGGCCTCTGCTACCAGTGAAATGGTATTAGCCAGTTCAGCCGATAGAAAATGGGGTATTTAGAGGAAGTATTTGCCATCATCTCTTGAGTTTGGCGGTACTTTCTCGGTATTGGAGTATAGGCACAATAGACTGTTTTACCAGGGAGATGTACCTTTTTATTGAAGCTAGATTAAAGCCTTGCTTGAATAAAAACTATTAAATATTTTTTAACAAAAATTTAGCTTTTGGAGGGGTTTATTAATGCGTAATTGAAGTGGAAAACGATTCTCACAATGAATTGAGAATAATAGCTAGTAGTTAGGCTGATAGATGATAAGTCGCTTGTGAGTCTTACTTTTTTTCATGCATAAACTTCTAAAAACGATGCTGAAAATAGTTTTGTGTTCCGATTGTGATGAGTTTGATTAAGATCGTATAAATTCACCAGAATATGTTATGCTTTTAGACAGATTGACAGAGATAAATAATTTACTTAATTAAAAAAATCAGGTAATCCTATTGTCTGATAACAAGATTAAGCTTGTTGCCAAATTTAAAAAATAAATTCCTGATTTGAGAATATTTGTCAATCAGCATAGTGTAATTAAATAATACTTATGTTTTAACTTTAGGAGATGGGCTTCGATGGTCTTTTTGATCTCAGTCCCTCCAACGTAACCTTCCGAATTTCACTGTTTATTTACTAGAAGTGGGAGGTCGAATTGCAGAGAAGGTGTGACCGAAATCGGAAACGTTCCAAACGGCGGGATATCTACTGTCCCAATCATGGCTGCTACCTTGAAAGCAGGAGTCAAAAATATCAATTATTTGCCGATCGAGCAGGACAGTTGCAGCAACGGGGCATGAGTCGCCGAAGTGCATTGATGTTGGTAGCAAGCCAAACCACAGTTAGCATCGGGGGAGAATGGTTGGAAGCCTTTTGGTGCGATCGCTGCCAGCAAACAATCTGGTATCACGTCTGCAAGTCAAACGAACGCACCTATAAAGTTTGCGTAGCGCCACAAGAGCTTTGGCAGCAAGTGACAGGAGTAATTAACCCTGAAGGAAACCCTTCTGTTGGAGAATTTACTCGCAAGCAGGCAAAGATGCTTAACTATCAGAACATCAAAGATTTTCAGTTTGTCAATTAATGCTTAAAAGCAGCGGTCTTGAATCAATATTATGAGTAGTAAAGGAATTACCTCAAAGCCAGAGTTAGTAATAGAAGCTGGACGTAGTGAAGAGCAGTATTGGAAAGACCTGTGGCGCTATCGAGAGCTATTTTATTTTCTGGCTTGGCGTGACATTCTAGTTCGCTACAAACAAACAATGATTGGTATGCTCTGGGCACTAATTCGACCATTTTTGACGATGATCGTCTTCAGCGTCATCTTCGGAAACTTGGCGAAATTACCTTCAGAGGGAACAGCACCTTATCCAATACTGGTATTTGCTGCCTTGCTACCCTGGCAGTTTTTTTCCAGTGCCCTCAGTGAGTGTAGCAACAGCCTAATTAGTAATGCCAACTTGATTTCTAAAGTCTATTTTCCGCGCTTAATTGTGCCTGCTAGTTCAGTAATTGTGAGCTTTGTAGACTTTCTAGTTTCTGCGATAATTCTTTTAGGACTGATGGCTTGGTATAATTTTGTTCCCAATTGGCAAATATTATTATTGCCGTTATTTATTGGTATTGCCTTTGCTGCTTCACTAGGAGTAGGGCTGTGGTTGGCAGCTTTGAATGTGGAATATCGAGATTTTCGTTACATTGTGCCGTTTATTGTGCAGTTTGGCCTATATGTCTCACCCGTCGGTTTTAGTAGCAGCATTGTGCCAGAACAATGGCGTTTGCTTTACTATTTGAACCCAATGGTCGGCGTGATTGATGGCTTTCGCTGGGCAATTTTAGGGGGAGATTCCAAACTTTACTGGACTGGATTCACACTATCTCTAGGACTAGTTGCTCTATTACTAGTAAGTGGCATTTGGTACTTCCGCAAAATGGAACGGACATTTGCTGACGTAATTTAGCATGGAACTGTGCAGATGTCTGAGAATATGATTAGTGTTGAAAATTTAAGCAAAAAATATATTATTGCTCACCAGCAAGAGCAAAGCAGTAGCTACAAAGCACTGCGGGATGTAATTGCTGATGGTGCTACATCTTTTGCCAAGGCATTTATCAAACCTAGTGGCAAAAAAATGCCCAACCCAGCGCGGGAAGAATTTTGGGCATTAAAAGATGTTTCCTTTGAGATTCAACAAGGTGAAGCCATTGGTGTGATTGGACGCAATGGTGCCGGTAAATCCACCCTTTTAAAAGTTCTGAGCCGGATTACCGAACCGACAAGGGGACGTATCGCCATTAAAGGGCGAGTGGCAAGCTTATTAGAAGTAGGGACGGGATTTCACCCAGAACTTACGGGACGAGAGAACATTTATCTCAATGGTTCCGTTTTGGGGATGAGTAGAGTTGAAATTAAAAAGAAATTTGATGAAATAGTAGCTTTTGCTGAAGTTGAGAAGTTTTTAGACACGCCAGTAAAGCGCTATTCATCAGGAATGTACGTCCGCCTTGCTTTTTCTGTTGCAGCCCATTTAGAACCAGAAATTTTAATTGTCGATGAAGTTTTAGCTGTAGGTGATTCAGCCTTTCAGAAGAAGTGCTTGGGGAAAATGGGTGATGTAGCCACCAAAGAAGGACGAACAGTTTTATTCGTCAGTCATAGTATGCAAGCGATCGCCCAACTCACCAAACGTTGCATCCTGCTTTCTAAAGGTAACATTCAGTTTGATGGTCATACTGGCAAAGCAGTGCAATTATATCTGGCTGGCCAGAAAGATGAGTCTGCATCACCAGCATATTACCAAGCCCCTATCACCAAAACTGGCAATCATGTAGCTTGGGTAAGGGCACACACCTCTGAAGAAGAAGGAATCCACTGTTGGGGAAACCCGATTACCTTTGAGTTTGCTCTACATGTAACTGAACCCCATGAAAGTCTGCGTTTTTCTTTTCAGATAGTAAATTTTTTACAACAAGCTATTTGTATCTTCTGGTTTTTCGAGTCTGATGCTCCGTTTTGTCGAGAGCCAGGAATATTTATTCTCAGATGTGAAATTCCCAAATTTAGATTATACATGGGTTCTTACACCTTAACTACATGGTTTTCTAACCGTCGTAGCGAGACTCTGCTAGAAAGTCTTAAAGAAATTTGCCCATTTGAAGTAACTATGCATACTTTTGAGCGTCCAGAGTATCAATGGCAAGCTGATGAGTGTCTTTATTTAGAAGATGCTATTTGGCAAACCGTGGAAAAGCATTAATTTGAAGGCAGATTAAGTAATGGCAGTAAATGATGATGTCAAGTTAGGCAAAAACGTAAAGATTTTTCATCCTCATCTTGTAAACCTATACGGTTGCGTTATTGGTGATGATACAAAAATTGGTACATTTGTGGAGATTCAGAAAGATGTCACGATAGGAAGTCGCTGTAAAATTTCATCTCACAGTTTTTTGTGTGAAGGAGTTGTATTAGAAGATGAAGTGTTTATTGGTCATGGAGTCATGTTCACTAACGACCTTTATCCTCGTGCAACCAATGAAGATGGTAGTTTAAAAACTGAAGATGACTGGTATACAGTCAAGACTTTAGTGAAGCGCTGTGCATCTATTGGTAGTAATGCGACCATCCTGCCAGGAGTAACTATTGGTGAGAAAGCCATCATCGGTTCTGGTGCAGTCGTAACTCGTAATGTTCCCGATTATGCAATTGTAGTGGGAGTGCCAGCTAATATTGTAGGTGATGTGCGCGATGGGCTACGCCCTGCCGTAAGCGATCGCCAAAATTTAGAAATATCAGCTAACAGTTTGTGAGAGCCTTACTTCTGTGTTTGTTGAAAACTAAAGCCTTGCAAAGATAAAGATTTTTTAAATAAAAAAGCAATTAATTTGCAATTCACCCAGAAACTATTGCCACCTTTTAGTGGCAGTGGTTAATAATGCATAAAAAATAAATTTTGATTAGTTAAAAGCAATGGCAAATATCATTAATATCGGTGTCATCGGCTATGGTTATTGGGGCCCGAATCTGGTAAGAAATTTTGTAGAGATGCCAGGAGTTCAGGTTAGAACAGTCAGTGATTTTAATCCAGAACTATTGGCAAAGGTGCAAGCTCGGTATCCCGCTATCCAAGTTACAAAAGATTGTCGAGACATATTTATAGATCTTAAGATTGATGCTGTAGCGATCGCCACACCAGTTTCAACTCACTTTGAATTAGCTTTAGCTGCCTTGCAAGCTGGTAAACACGTGATGGTAGAGAAGCCAATGACAACTACCTCCGACCAAGCAGTGCGGCTGATTGAAGAGGCAGAAAAACGCAACCTAGTGTTAATGGTCGATCACACCTTTGTATATACGGGTGCGGTACGCAAAATGCACGATTTGATTGCCACTAATTCCTTGGGTGATATTTACTACTATGATTCTGTCCGCGTTAACCTGGGACTGTTTCAGCATGATGTTAATGTCATCTGGGATTTGGCAGTCCACGACCTCTCAATCATGAGCTACCTATTGCCATCCCAGCCTTATGCTGTCTCCGCTACAGGCATCAGCCACGTTCCTGGAGAACCAGAAAATCTCGCCTATTTGACCTTATTCTTTGAAAAAAATCTCATTGCTCACATTAATGTCAATTGGTTAGCACCAGTAAAAATCCGCCGCACATTGATTGGTGGTAGTCAACGGATGATTGTTTACGATGACTTAGAACCAAGTGAAAAAGTCAAGATTTACGATAAGGGGATTACAGTCAACGGCAACTCCGAAAGCGTGTACCAAATGATGATTGGTTATCGCACAGGGGATATGTACTCACCCAAGTTAGATATGACAGAGGCATTGAAAACAGAAGGATTGCACTTCATTAATTGTATTGAAAAAGGCGATCGCCCCATTACTGATGGAAAAGCAGGACTGCGGGTAGTCAGAATTCTCGAAGCTGCAACCCAATCTCTTAAGCAGCAAGGCCGATTAATTGAACTGAATGTGGCAGAGGTAGCAGCATGATTCCATTTGTAGACCTAAAAACTCAATACCTGAGTATTAAAGACGAAATTGATACTGCTGTTTTAAAAGTACTTGCAAGTACGCAATTCGTTTTGGGCAATGAAGTTAAAGCCTTTGAAGAAGAATTTGCCAGTTACTGCAATGCAGATTATGGCATTGCTGTCAATACAGGTACTAGCGCCCTCCATTTAGCATTACTAGCAGCTGGCATTGGTGCTGGTGACGAAGTGATTACCGTGCCTTTCACCTTCGTTGCGACCACAGCAGCAATTTGTTATACCGGAGCCACACCTGTTTTCGTAGATATCGATCCTGTTTCCTACACAATAGATGTTACCCAAATTGAAAAAGCGATAACCGAACGCACCAAAGCGATTTTACCCGTGCATTTGTACGGTCAACCAGCAGACATGGAGCCAATTTTGGACATTGCTCGCCGTCATGGTTTAGTCGTTATAGAAGATGCCGCCCAAGCTCATGGGGCTGAGTACAAGGGGCAGAGGGTAGGTAGTATCGGTGATATTGGTTGTTTTAGTTTTTACCCTGGTAAGAATTTAGGGGCTTACGGTGAGGGAGGTATGGCAGTCACCAATAATCCTGAATATGCCCATACTATGGGAATGCTACGCGACTGGGGTCAAGAACGCAGGTATCACCATGTATTGAAAGGTTACAACTATCGCATGGATGGCATCCAGGGAGCGATTTTACGGGTGAAGTTACGCTACATCGAAGCCTGGACAGAAGCCAGAAGAACACATGCAGCCCACTATGACCAACTTTTGGCAGAATCTGGTGTTGGTATACCTGCTGTGATGCCTTACAGCCGTCACGTTTATCATGTCTACGCGGTGCGATCGCCTCAGCGAGATGCCCTACAACAAAGTCTGCAAGAGCAGGAAATTCAAACAGGTATCCATTACCCAATTCCTGTCCATCTCCAGGCAGCATACTCTGACTTGGGTTATAAAACTGGAGATTTTCCGCACTCAGAAGCAGCATCTAGCCAAGTTTTATCCCTGCCTATGTATGCAGAACTCAGCACAGAGTCACAAACTCAGGTTGCCAAAGCCGTAATTAGCTTAACATAACCGATAAATTTGATGTCCGATCCAGGTAAAATTAAGATAGTCACAGCTATCCACGGCTTACAACCAGAAAAGCTAGACCCTGACTTTGAAATTCAACTAGCAGAATATTTAAATACTCAATATGAACAAAAATCATTAATCGAATTATATGCCCGCTTTGCTACCAGTGATGGCGACTTTGACGGGCTAATGCGGCGAACTATTTGGCGGGCGGTAGCACGTAAATTCGGACATAATATTCGGATTGGCAATGGCGTAGCTTTTAAGCATCTCGAAACCTTTGAGATTGGGAACCAGGTGTTTATTGGCTCACAAAGCTATATTCAGGGAAGGTTCGATGGTACTTGCATCATTGGGAACCATGTTTGGATTGGCCCACAGAGCTACTTTGATGCCCGTAATTTAATCATTGAAGATTATGTGGGATGGGGCCCAGGTGCAAAAGTACTCGGTTCATCACACACTGGATTGCCGATTGATGTTCCCATCATCCAAACAGACTTAGAAATTAAATCAGTAAAAGTGGAAACAGGAGCCGATATTGGCATGAATGCGGCGATCCTACCTGGGGTAACAATTGGCCGAGGCAGCATTGTTGGTGCTGGTGCAGTTGTAACCAAAGATGTACCACCTTATGCGATCGTCGCTGGTGTCCCTGCTAAGTTTTTACGCTGGCGGGAAGGATATGAACCATCAAAGGAAGAATATGCAAAATAAACGAATTTTAATTACAGGTGGTGCAGGTTTAGTTGGTTCCCATATTGCCGATTTATTGGTAAAGGAAGGAGTTTCAGAGATTATTGTTCTAGATAACTTCACCCGTGGACAACTGAAAAACCTTGCTTGGGCAAAAGAAAATGGCCCTTTAGTAATTGTAGAAGGCGACATTCGGGATCAAAAACTCTTGGGTGAAGTCATGCAAGGCGTGGATATAGTCTTTCACCAAGCAGCAATCCGCATTACCCAATGTGCCGAAGAACCGCGTTTGGCATTAGAAGTTTTGGCAGATGGTACTTTCAATGTGTTGGAAGCAGCAGTGAAAGCTGGGGTAAAAAAGGTAATCGCTGCCTCATCAGCCTCGATATACGGCATGGCGGAGGAGTTCCCAACCACCGAATCTCATCACCCATACAACAACCGCACTCTTTACGGTGCGGCAAAGGTCTTTAACGAGGGCTTATTACGCAGCTTCTATGATATGTATGGGCTGGACTATGTAGCATTACGCTACTTTAACGTCTACGGCCCGCGTATGGATATTTACGGTGTATACACGGAAGTATTGATTCGCTGGATGGAGCGCATTGCAACAGGTCAGCCACCACTGATTTTCGGTGATGGCAAACAGACAATGGACTTTGTATATATCGAAGACATTGCCAGAGCGAATATCTTAGCTGCCAAAGCTGATGTTACTGATGATGTGTTTAATATTGCCAGCCATGTGGAAAGCAGCCTGAACGACCTAGCCTATAGTTTGGCTAAGGTGATGGGGTCAGATTTACAGCCAGAATATGGCCCAGAACGCAAAGTCAACCCCGTGGCCCGCCGACTGGCAGATGTGAGCAAAGCCAAACAATTGCTGGGTTTTGAGGCGCAGGTATCTCTAGAAGAAGGATTGCGTCGGCTAGTGAGTTGGTGGCGCGAACAGAAATTGGCAAAGGAAGCAAGCAATGTCTGAGAAAATCCAATCTATTCCGATCGCTAAACCTTGGCTAGGTGAAGCTGAGGCGGAAGCAGCTAGCCGTGCAATTATGTCTGGCTGGGTAACACAAGGCCCAGAAGTTGCCGCCTTTGAGCAAGAGTTTGCAGCTTACTTAGGAGCAAACCATGCTTGTGCTGTCTCCAATTGCACCACAGCATTGCATTTAGCGCTATTAGCTGTGGGTGTGCAACCTGGGGATGAAGTGATTACCGTCAGCCATTCCTATATTGCCACCGCTAACAGTATTCGCTACTGCGGTGCAATACCAGTGTTTGTGGATATTGAACCACAGACATACAACATCAATCCGATGTTAATTGAGGATGTGATTAGCAAGCAGACTCGTGCTATCCTGATTGTCCACCAGATTGGGATGCCTTGCGACCTCAAAGCCATCCTGGATATTGCTCACCGCTACGATTTGCCAGTAATTGAAGATGCAGCTTGTGCGATCGGTAGTGAAGTTCTCTGGGATGGAAACTGGGAAAAAATTGGCAAGCCGCATGGGGATATCGCCTGCTTTTCCTTCCACCCCCGCAAAGTCATCACCACAGGTGACGGTGGAATGCTTACTACCAACAACCTCGAATATGACAAACAGTTTCGCCTGTGGCGGCAACATGGGATGAGCATCCCCGATACTGTCCGCCACGGTGCAAAACAGGTAATATTTGAGTCATATCCCATGCTCGGTTACAACTACCGCATGACTGATATTCAAGCAGCAGTCGGGCGAGAGCAACTCAAACGTCTTCCAGAAATTGTGGAACACCGACGTTACTTGGCACAGCAATATCAGGAAAAGCTAGCAGATATACCGGGATTAAAGTTACCCACTGAGCCAAATTGGGCAAAGAGTAACTGGCAAAGTTTTTGTGTGCGGCTAACAGAGAAATACGACCAGGTACAAGTGATGCAGGAAATGCTAGATGCTGGCATTTCCACGCGACGCGGGATTATGTGCGCTCACCGTGAAACTGCTTATCAAATCGAACCTTGGTCATGTGGAGTTGAGCCAAAAGCTTGTGAGTGTGAAGTTGGTCAGTGCGATCGGCTTTGGGAGAGTGAGCAAGCACAAGATCGTACTGTCCTACTACCCCTGTTTCATCAGATGACTCAACAGGAACAGGATTATGTGGTAAAAGTTTTGAAAATGGCTTTTAGATAATGTTGGCGACACATAAATTATTCGTAAATAAGATTGTCGTGCCCCTACCCATCTGTGACATTATTTTTCCAAATTGGCATGAGAACTTCTTCTGGCAACGTTTTTATCTTCGGTAGTAATAAAACTTTATTAGGAAATACCTATGAGCATCCTTTTTACCAATCAAGTACCGACCATTCCAAATACCACTGATAACAGTCCCTACGAATTAGGGATGAAATTCCGCAGCGCCAAACAGGGACAAATTACCGCCATTCGCTTCTGGAAAGCCCCTAGTGAAACAGGAACTCATACTGGCAAAATCTGGACTAGAACGGGAACACTCTTGGGAAGCGTCACTTTTACTAACGAGACCGCTTCTGGCTGGCAGGAGAAGGCTCTGAGTACCCCAGTTAACATTCAAGCTAATACAACCTATGTTGTCTCTGTCAACGTCAATGCCTATTATGTCTCCACTTCTGGTCAACTGGCCAGTTCCATAGTCAATGGCGATCTCAGCTCAGTGGCAGACGGTAACAATGGGGTGTTTAATGGGACTCCAGATGCCTTTCCCGTTTATTCTTTCAACAACAGTAACTATTTTCGTGACATCAACTTTGTGCCTGTTGCTCTGCCGACGATTACAAAGATCAGCGGTGATAATCAGAGTGGTGCAGCCCAAAATCCCTTGGTCAACCCCTTAGTTGTTCAGGTCAAAGACAGTGCTGGTAATCCTCAATCAGGCGTAACGGTGAACTTTGCCGTTACCAATGGCGGGGGGTCAGTCTCACCCGCTAGTGCAGTAACTAATGCTAGCGGCCAGGCTAGTACCACGTTAACGCTCGGAGCTAGTCCTGGTGCGACAATTCCTGTTGCTAATACTGTGGATGCCACAGCAGCCAATGTTGGTAGCGTTACCTTTTTAGCAACTGCTAATCCATTAGCGAACACACAAACAGTTTTGACGACTCAAGTTCCGAGCATTGCAAATGCCACTGATAACTCTCCCTACGAATTAGGCATGAAATTCAGCAGCGCCAAAGGGGGGCGCATTTCCGCCATTCGCTTCTGGAAAGCCCCTAGCGAGACAGGAACTCATATTGGCAAAATCTGGACAGCAACGGGAACTCTCCTGGCAAGCGTCACTTTTATTAACGAGACGGCTTCTGGTTGGCAAGAGCAGCTTTTAGAAACGCCACTTAACATAGTGAATACGACCTATGTGGTTTCTGTCAACATAAATGCCTATTATGTCGCCACTTATAATGAACTGGGCAGCTCCATAGTCAATGGCGATCTGACCTCAGTGGCAGACGGTAACAATGGAGTGTATGAATTAAGTCCGAATTCTTTTCCAACTAGTTCTTTCCGGAATACTAACTATTATCGCGACATCGCCTTTGTCGTTGGTAGCACCTTGCTTAAAGTCAGTGGAGATAATCAGACTGGCACAACTGGCGTGGCTCTGCCTAACCTGTTAGTCGTGCAAGTCCTGGACGCTGAAAACAATCCCCAATCGGGAGTCACCATAAACTTTGCCATTACCAGTGGCGGAGGGTCATTATCATCTGCCAGCACAGTCACCAATGGTAGTGGTCAAGCAAGTACGACTTTGACACTGGGATCAATTCCTAGCGGACCGGAAGGTGTGGTAGTAACGGCGACAGCACCAGGCATCGGCAGTATCACCTTCTCGGCTTCAGCTACTCTGGCAAACCCCAATGCCATCTATGTGGAAAACCAAAATCTGGGCACAACTAACTGGAAGCTTGTCAACCGGGGTAATGGCGAGATCGCTGGCTATGCCTCAGCGACTAGTGTGAATAAAGGGGGGTCGCTGGACATTAAGGTTTCTCTTGGACAAGCTGGACAATATACCATCGATGTGTACCGCTTGGGCTACTATGGCGGCACAGGAGGACGGCTGATGGTGAGCAGCGGCACGCTCAATGGCACAACCCAACCCCCCTGTACCTTAGACTCTGATACCCGCTTGGTCGAGTGTAACTGGACAACTTCCTACGTTTTGCAAGTAGGAAATAACTGGACTAGCGGTATTTATGTAGCCAAGCTGACTGACCAGGCGACTGGTGTAATAGCACATGTATGGTTTGTTGTCCGCGATGATAGCAGTAGTGCCGATATCCTCTTCCAGAGTAGCATTTCTACTGTTCTAGCCTATAGCACGACGGGGGGGTACAGCGTTTACAATGCTCAAAGCATTGACGGTCAACGGGCTTTTAAGGTTTCCTACGACCGACCCTTCTCCGAGGCAACCTATGCATCCGACAACCAGGCCGCCTCACCCTTGCGATGGGAATATAATATGGTGCGCTGGCTGGAATCTCAAGGTTACGATGTCACCTACACCGAGAATATGGAGGTTCATACCAACGGACAAAAATTGCTCAATCATAAAGTATTCCTGTCTGTGGGTCACGATGAGTACTGGTCTAAAGAAATGCGCGATCATGTCGAGGCTGGTCGTAATGCCGGAATTAATTTGGGCTTCTTCTCTGCTAATACTTGCTATTGGCGAGTGAGGTTTGAAAATTCTACTCTGGCTGCTGGGCAAGTGAAGCCCAACCGCGTGATGGCCTGCTACAAACAGGATTGGGCATTGGATTCAGTCGCCCAGCAGCAGGGACCATCAGCAGCCACGAATAAATTCCGCAGCGTCCAAAACCAGCGCCCGGAAAACGCCTTGTTAGGAGTTATGTATGGTAGCGACACCTCAAATACCTACGGTGGTTATAATTTCGTTGTTACCAACAGCAGCGATCCTTACTATGCAAATACAGGACTCCAGAATGGCGATCAACTACTTTTGTTAGTGGGCTATGAATGGGATTTTACTGTTAATAATGGATCTGCCCCTGCTGGACTTGTCACCTTGTCTGAGTCGTCAGTCCAGCCCTCTGCCCTATTACCAAACTTCGATGAACCAGCTGGAGAAGAAGCCCTGCCTCCAAATCAGGATTTTACCAAATCCAACTCAGCCCGCTACACCGCTGCTAGTGGGGCTAAAGTCTTCGCTTCCGGCTCTATTCAGTGGGCGTGGGGGCTAGACACCGACGGTGTTAGCCCAGTGCGGGAAGATATTCGCGTCAAGCAAATAACAGTCAATATCTTAGCAGATATGGGAGCTAAACCTCAAAATCCAAATCCCAACCTCATCATCCCCTAAAATATCCCATAAGAAGTATAATATGACACCATTGAAACGTCGAGAATTTGGCCAATTGGCAGCTGCCAGTTTGACTTCCACTGTTGTTGCTGGTCTCTCTACTAAAGCGCTTGCTCAGAATAAGGAAACGCTCAAGGGAACTATTTATGCAGTAAATCTTCTTACCTCCGATAGTCAAAATCTGGAAAACGAAACTCCAGCAGTGGTGTTGAGCACTGCCGACCTAGCGACCGGAAAAATTCTCTCTAAGGTCAATCGCCTAGCTCTATCCGTTGAAAATCCTTCGTCTGTACCGAAAAGTCCTCGGGCCTTCTTTCTTCGCGACTCTAACCGGGTTACAAAAGTCATAAAGCTTGGAGATGGGAGTATTCTAATTTCTACGGTATCTCACAGGAAAAATGGTTATTTTAACCATCTCATTTCTACTGTCGGAAATGCTAATATCCCTGTATTTAGAGGGAAAAAAGTACTGGGCTTCAAGAAATCCAATCAGACTCTTGAAAGTGTGCTAAGCCTTCCCAATAATCAACTTCTGTGCCTAGTCGCAACTGAGGGCATACCGCCTTGTGCCCTGAAAACGCTCGATTTGAAAACTGGGAAAATTCTTTCTAACGATGAGCTGGACTTACCTACACTGACGCCTACCCATAGATTCGCTCACCTATGTCAACTGAAGGAAAATATTTTCGCAACCGAGACCGGCTCAGAAGGCTTCACCAGTTTAATCTCGATGAACTTACAGGAGAAAGCCATACTTACTGGTAAGGTGAAAATTAACAGACTGTCCCCACTAAACTTTAAAGGACGCCCTCTCGTAATTAAAGACTTGAACTTCTCTACTTCCGGTCAATTGTATGCACTTGCTACTAACAATAATGGAAAAAAGAATGGCCTGTATACGGTGGACATAAAAACTGGCAAGATGGAGCTAGTAAGAGACTTTGAAGCCGATAAGTTTGTACTTTCTTAATACAAAGCTTCACATCTAATATCAATTTCACAAAAGAAGAAGCCTATTTAGTATCGATTGCTTGCAGCAACACACTAGAGTCGGGCTTTTTAATTTGATAGGGTAGAGATTTTGTCAAAAGCATGGGTGAGAAATTTGCTTGAGTTGGGAGTTAAGAATCAAAGAATTACCGTCTCAACGTTATTGACAGACCACGGGTTTGTCTGTTGTTTTTCTCTCCCCTGCTTGCTCTGCTCAAGAACAGCCTGCCTCAACACTTGAAGAAGAATTCAGAAGTCAGAAGTCAGGAGCGGAGCCGGAGACGCTCCGCCTCCAGTCAGAATCAAGGCCCTCGCTTGCCGCCGGCGCTATCAGTCGGGGATTCAGACCGGCGCAGGTCTTGCACCCCCACTAAATTTTCAATTTAGTGGGGGTGCAAAAACGCCGATTATTCAGACGCGACTCGAAAATACTCGCTTACCGCCGGCGCTATCCGACAGTCGTACAGAATACCCAACTGAATTCTGACTCCTGACTCCTGAATTCTGTTCGATAAATCTCCTTAACTCAAGCGTATTGAATTATAGATAATCTTGCGCGGGGAAGGGAATTGATGCATTTATCGTGATAGCGTTTCCAAATTCGCCATAATTTTAAAACAAAAAAGATGAAAGTTAAACGGTATTTTACTGTGGTGACTTCTGACAGTGGAATTATTGACAAACTAGCATATCAGATGCGTATATTATATAGTTTGGGAATTGCCTGTGAATATCAATATGTTCATACCCCCATTTCTTTTGGGAGAAGCTGGCAGTCATATTATTTAAAAAAATTTATCGATAAATTTGAAAAAATCTTATTTTTTAGATTAGGGTTGCGGATACCCACATACATTGAAAAAGTTTTCAGTCGAGTGGAGAGATTATTAAATAAATTAGATGATTTTTTAGATAATTTTTATAACAAAAGAAAGTACGATCATCTCAATCGATTTCTCGGACTAGATAAGTTTGAATTTTATATCAATGATAGCAAATTCTCAGAGTACACAGTTGTAGATATTCCTTTAGATAAGATATTAGCAGAAACACATATCTCTAGCCTTTCTCAACTCAGAGAAGCTATGGAAATATTCCTAAACAAAACGGATGGCGCAATCTGTTGCTTTTCAGCCATGCGGATGTATCCTTATCTATCTGAAATAACGCGGATACTTGCCAAATCAGATATTGATATTGATAACTATCAATACCTCAATTTCTCTGAAAGATACTGGACAGGAAAGGATAAGTCTTTTCTAGATTTGCCTTTTAAATCTGGAAAAATAAAAGTTGTCATACACATTAGACGTGGTGATAGTATGATTATTGATCTTGGTAGTCAGAAGATCTATTTGCACGGTGAAGTGATGACATCTGAGGATTTTAAACGATTATTAGAAGTTGATGCTGGTCGGGAAATAGAAATATGTGAGTATGAGCCGCTCCTACAAAATATTTTCAATGAATTTGGTGAAGACAAATTTTCCTGCATAGTTATATCAGATGGTTATGACCTGACCTTTAGTAGGATTGTCAGAGCCATATCAAGAGGGCAACTTAAGCTTAATCATCGGGAAGTAAAAATATTAAGAAAGATTGGTAATTCTCCGAAAGAACAGTTTGCGAACTTTTTGAAATATCCAAATGTATCTACTATTATTGGTGAATCTAATACCAATCTTCTAAAAAGTATTCATGCACTAGCCTGTGCTGATATTGTTATTTATAGCTCTATAGGATTTGCTTATGGTGTACACAAAATTTTTAGACAAAATCAGTCTTCAGTGATGATTAATGTCAAAAATCATGATGATAGTTATTTGAAGAGTATTGATGCAATAATAGCATCCCAAATAAACCAGTAATTGGTGATTAAGAAATATTAAATATAAATATGATTAACAATATTGCTAAGCCAAAACTTTTATTTTTTCAATGGAAAAATGAGAGTCTATCTAAATTTGTGGTTTTGCATAGACAACAGCATGTTAAATGTCTATCAGAATTTTTTGACGTAATTGTAATTAACGAAGACTGTGACTATCAACAAAGTTGCGATCGCTATCAACCAGAAGTAACACTTTTTGAAGCTGGCGTCAATTATAAAGGTTGTCGAAAACTGCAAATTAGCAACACTAATGCTTATCCTGATATACCTAAACTGGGCTTCCATAATGGAGACTCTTGGTGCAATGCCCGTGCTGGCTTTATCAGCGATATGGAAAATTGGGGTATAGAAACATTCTTTACTATTTGCACTACTACGGCTGAACATACACAAGAGATTGCCGACAACTTATTTGTGTGGCCAAATTTTATAGATGTTGAGACATATCGAGACTATGGAGAATCTAAAATTATCCCCGTACTATTTAGTGGATACATAAATAACCTCTACCCTTGGCGGCAAAAAATATACAAAACAGTTTCTCAATATTATCCTTCACTCATTTGTCCTCATCTGGGATATGACGAGCGGTTTACACGAAGGATGCTGCATGGTGAACAGTATGCCCGTACAATAAATGCTTCTTCTTTTGTACCAACATGCGGAACAATCGAAAAAGAGATTGTTCGCAAACACTTTGAGATCCCAGCTTGCAAATCTTGTCTGATTACAGAAAAGACTGCCTCTGTTGAAGCTAGCGGATTTATGGATATGCAAAATTGCATATTTGCTGATGAAAATGACGTTCTAGATAAGATTGATTATTTGTTTCAAAACCCAGAAAAACTAGAAATGATCATTAACGCCGGGTACGATCTTGTTCATTCTAGACATACTTTCAAACAACGAGATCAGATTTTTCAGTGGTTTAATCTTTATAAAAATCTTCAACCGAATCAAAAAATTATTCAAACAGACCCTTTTCAGCCACTGACTGTTGTAGAACAATCATCTGGAATTAAAAATTCACATATCATCGGCAATGGATTAATTATAGGGCTTCTACGCGAAGCAGATGAAAAAGTTGCAGCTGGTAAATATGAAGAAGCAGAGGCTGTATATCTACAATGCGTAAATTATATTTTTTGGATGCCTGAACCAAAATTGCGATTAGCAATATGTAACCTTTATAAAGGGGATTCAGAGACAGCACTGTATTGGATTACTCAACCGATAAAATATACTCTTGAAGAATACCAAGCTTCAGATCCCGATCCGGTGGAGTGGGCTTATTTTATTATTTGTTTACTTTGTCATGGAAAATTAGATGAGGCTATTAAATGTGCCGACCAATTTCCATGTATTTCTCATCCAATTCTAGATCGGACTCGTTGGGCTATTGATTTACTTAACGATAGAATCAATAACGATACATTGCCGAATTCAGATAAATCAAAGTATCGCGCTAGCGTTCACCAATTACCTGAGCAAAGCTTAGATGATTTGATGAATAATCTCTGTATTATGCTCGCATCTTGTAAGCAGTTTGCTTTAGAGAAAAAGCTAAAAAATTGGTCTAATTCCAAAAATGAGTTTAAAACCAAAAAGATTAATAATACTTTTCCAGATGAAAATATTAGCTTGACTAAGTATTATTTGCAATATCCTAAATTTAATCAGAAAAAATGGATAGAATCTAAGATAAAATCAATAGCTGGTAAATTTTTCAGGTATTTAGAAAGTGTTTTTGGTGAGTTTCTTCCTTATAAATTATCAAAAATAAGACAGGATGAATTTTTATCAGCTATTAAAGTAATAGCAACAAATGAGAATGTTCAGTCAGTTTTGTTGATTGGAGCATCTAAGGGTGAGGCCGAAACTGAAGCTTTGTTAGCGGGGATAAAGGAAAATATTAATAGTCCAGCTTTATTCTCTATCAACGGTTTATCATCTAGATTGATAGGACTGCAAAAGTACTATTATGATAATGGGCGCATTAAATTTAATCAAATATCATCTTCATCTATATCTAATGAAATAAACAACGATCTTCAAAAAATCAAGGGGGAAAATCAGATTGATTTCTTTGATTTGGTAGTGATTAAGAGTGATAAATCTTATGTTGATATTGAGTTAGAAGAACTTTTAGGCGCAAAATTTATTATCTTAAAAGGTATAAATACCTCTGAGAATTACAAAAATTGCCAGAGAGTACTAGCAGATGAAAGTTATAGCCTAGTTTCTCATAATCCCTCTCACCGAAATGGATATGCCATTTTTCAGAAAGACAATAATCATGAGCAAGCTTTAATTGAAAGAATAAGTCTGCATATGTAGTGTAAGAATTCAGAATTCAGAATTTTGATGAACACCAGGGTTAGACAAAAAATATATGAAAAATGAATATTCTACATATTAATCAATCTGATAACCTCGGTAATGGAGCCGGGATTGCAGGCTACCGACTACATGAAGGTTTGCTAGCTCATGGTGTAGACTCTCGCATACTTGTAGGAATGCTCAATACAAGTAGCGATCGCCTAGCCATAATTCCCCGCACTCAACGACTAATCGAAAGAATACTTTATGAGTTGACTCGGCGTTATGGGCTAAACGATATTAACTGGATTAGCAGTTTTGATATTCCCAAGCATCCTTTCTACAAAAATGCAGATATCCTCAACTTTCATAATCTTAATACTGGTTACTTTAATTACTTAGCAATTCCCTCTTTGACACTAAGTAAACCTGCTGTGTTTACACTCCATGATATGTGGAGTTTTACCGGACATTGCTCTTACAGTTTCGACTGTGAAGGCTGGAAAACTGGCTGTGGTAAATGTCCATATCCAGATAGCTATCCAGCCATTGCTAGAGATAATACCCGCCTAGAGTGGAAACTGAAAAACTGGGTTTACAGTCGCTCTAACTTAACCATTGTGACTCTTAGTAATTGGCTGACTGAGCAAGCTAAGCAGAGTATGTTCAACGGCATACCAATTCATCACATTCCCAACGGGATTGATACACAAGCTTATCAGCCTCTTAATTCTCAACAATGCCGATCGCTCTTGGGCATCCCAGCAGATAAAAAAGTTTTGATGTTTGCAGCTTTAGATATCAAATATACTCGTAAGGGTGCTGATTTGCTATTCAAAGCTCTGCAAAGCTTACCAGAATCACTAAAAGCCGAAACCATGCTTTTGACTATCGGTAATGGTGGTGAATCTATTGCGGATGCTGTGGGGATGCCTAACCTCAATCTGGGCTACGTAACCAGTAATCGCCTTAAGTCTATCGCCTATTCTGCCGCTGACCTATTTGTTTTTCCTACTCGTGCTGATAATCTACCTTTAGTGCTGCAAGAAAGTATGGCTTGTGGAACTCCAATGGTATCCTTCAAAATTGGTGGTGTCCCCGATCTAGTGCGTCCGAGTATCACTGGTTACTTGGCGACACCGGAAGATACTCAAGATTTCTGTAATGGAATTGTGCAGCTTTTAGAAGATAGCCAACAGCGCGATCGCATGGGTGAAAATTGTCGAGCGATCGCTCTCGAAGAATACCCATTAGAACTACAGGTTCAGCGCTACATAGAGCTATATAGTCAGATATTAAGCAAAAATTCCTCATAATTTCGGTTTCACTGGCTCTTGCTTTTAACCGATCCCAGAATAGGCAAGCAACAAGAATGAACTTAACCCCCTTAGTCTCAGTTGTCATACCTTGTTACAACGCTGAACGATTCTTAACTGAAACTCTAGAAAGTGTTTTCTGTCAAACCTTGTCAGATTTTGAGGTGATTGCCATTGATGACGGCTCTATAGACGGGACTGCAAACGTTATTCGCTCTTTTAGCTCAAGGATAAAATCTGAGTTTAGCTCTAATCGTGGTGCTAGTGCAGCCCGAAACCTGGGAACTGAGTTAGCTAAAGGTAAGTTTATTCAATATTTGGATGCAGATGATATTTTACGACCTGATGCTCTAGAAAAACGAGTTAAGGCCTTAGTTGACAGCAATGCTGATGTAGCTTATTCAGATTGGCAACGACTAGAAGAAACAGAAAAGGGCGAATTTCATCCAGGTAATGCGATCGCCAGACGGATTGAAGATATTCATGCCGATCCTCAAATTGCCTTGTTTACAGACTTCTGGGCGCCACCTGCTGCCCTTTTGTACCACCGTCGAATTGTAGAAGTTATTGGTTCTTGGAATGAATCTTTGCCTGTGATTCAAGATGCTCGCTTTTTATTAGATGCAGCTTTGATGGGGGGGAAATTTGTTTATGTACCTGGTGTGCAAGCAGATTATCGAGTCCACAAAACTAATAGTTTATCTCGCCGTAATCCGACTAAATTTGTTTTAGATTGTTTCAATAATGCTTGCCAAGTGGAAAATTTTTGGCAAGTTAATGGTGGCATAACTCCAGAGCGTTGTATCGCACTTGAGAAAGTTTATGGACACACAGCCCGATTCTTTTTTGAGTATGACCGCCCAAAGTTTCACGAAGTACTGGCTAGAATTCATCACCTAAATCCAAACTACCTTCCTTCTGCTCCGAAAGCTTTACAAAAACTGTCAAAATGGTTTGGATATGAGCAGGCTGAGGCGATCGCTTTAGCTTACCGTCAAGTTAAGGAGGTTTTATATACAGCAGGTAATAGGGAATAAGCTTGGGAAAGTCTTTTTTTCAACGCAAAGGTACGCGGAGGTTAACGCAAAGGTACACGGAGGTTTTTTCAAGATAATTCGCAATTGGGGGCATCTTCATAGAGAAAATGAATTTAGAGACTATGTTTTATTGCTGACAGAGGATTAAATGTGCGAGTTATTCAAGTTCCGTTCTGTTTCTATCCGGACTCTGTAGGCGGTACTGAGGTATACGTGGAAGCTTTATCCCGGAACTTGCAGCAACAGGGAGTCGAAGTTTTGATTGCTGCTCCTGGGGAAGTTAATCAATCCTATTTATATAATCAGCTAAGAGTACGCCGCTATGCGATATCGAATCAAGTCGAAAATCTCCGGGAAATGTATGGAGAAGGCGATCGCCAAGCTGCTTTAGAATTCAGCCGCATCCTCGAAACAGAACAGCCTGATTTGGTGCATTTCCATGCCTTTACTAGCGGCGTTTCCCTGCGCCTAGTGCAAGCTGCTAAACAACGGCAAATCCCCGTTGTGTTTACCTACCATACTCCTACTGTGAGTTGCTTGCGGGGAACGCTGATGCAATGGGGGACTGAGATTTGTAATGGGAAAGTAGATTTAAAAACCTGTAGCCAGTGTACATTACAGGGGTTGGGACTGGATAAAACTAGTGCTGGGGCGATCGCTAATTTGCCACCCCAGCTAGGACACTGGCTAGGTAACTTGAATTTACAGGGGGGAGCTTGGACAGCTTTACGAATGACCGAATTAGTTAATCTGCGTCATAAAGCTTTACATACCCTACTCTCTGAAGTTGACCATATTGTGGCCGTGTGCAACTGGGTCAAAGATGTTCTGCTACTCAACCACGTTCCCTCGGAAAAAATTACCGTCATCCGCCAAGGGCTTTGTCACAATTTACCCGAAAAAACTAACTCTAGTCAGCAGTACGCTCAACCAACTTTAAACATTGCTTTCTTGGGTCGGCTTGACCCTACAAAAGGAATCCATATTTTAATCAAAGCCTTGAAAGCAGTTCCTAAGTTACCAATCAGCTTAGACATTTATGGTATTTCCCAAGCGAGTGATGCCTACATAAGAGAATTACAGGCTTTGGCAGCCAAAGACCCCCGTATTACTTTTAAACCACCAGTACCGACTGAAAAAGTTATGGCAACCTTGACTGACTATGACCTATTGGCTGTACCATCCCAATGGTTAGAGACTGGGCCAATGGTCGTTCTAGAAGCCTTTGCGGCTGGAGTTCCTGTCATCGGTTCTAACTTAGGGGGCATTGCCGAACTGGTCGAGCATGAAGTCAACGGTATCCTGGTAGAACCTACCTCTGTAAGGGACTGGAGTCAAGCCCTACAGCGATGCCAAGATAGATATCTGCTCAGGCGACTGAGTGCTGGCATCAAGCCTCCTTCAACAATGGAAACAGTAGCAACCCATATCCGATTGATTTATCATGCCACAATTGCACAGTTTTTATAAACAAGAATATGCCAAAAGTTATTGAAAATAATAGAAATGCTAGAAAATAAAGATAAAAGAAAGTTACTAGTATCACATATTTTGTATATACAATACACTAATCCAGGAGGTTATCCGCCCTTAGAGCAAAGTTCGAGTATTCTAGCGCAAGAAGGTTGGGAAGTTCTGTTTTTAGGAACTGAAACATTTGGTGCATCGGCTGCTTTGTGTTTTCCACCTCATCCCAATATCACAGTACAACTAATGTCTTTTTGTCCAGGTGGCTGGCGACAGAAGTTGCATTACTTACAATTTTGTCTTTGGGTGTTAATTTCGACATTATGCTGGCAGCCTCAATGGATATATGCATCAGATTTATTATCTTGCCCAGTTACTTTATTGTTGAGTTTTTTACCTAATATCAAAGTTGTTTATCATGAACACGACTCACCTAACACTACAGCCGAAAGTTTGTTTATTCGCTTTTGTTTGAACACTCGCAAATGGTTAGCAAGCAGAGCTAAAATATGCATTCTCCCAAATCAACAAAGGTTAGAGCAGTTTTCTTGGGATACAGGCATTAAGCATAATCTTTTGTGTGTATGGAATTGTCCCGCACAAGCTGATGCTATTCCTGGGCGTTCATCTGCCTCAAAAGATGATTTGCAGATTTTGTATCACGGTTCGATTGTGCCATCACGTCTACCAATAGCTGTTTTAAAAGCTCTGGTAATGTTGCCCGAACGTGTGAAATTGCGTGTCATTGGCTATGACACAATTGGTCATCAAAGTTATACGCAACAGTTACAAGAGATAGCGGAGCAATTGGGAATTGATAGCCGAGTAGATTTTGTAGCTGCTATGCCCAGATATGAACTTTTAAAATGGTGTCGAGAGTGTGATGTTGGGCTGGCATTCATGCCGATGAATGGCAATGATATTAATCAGCAACGCATGGTTGGTGCATCCAACAAACCTTTTGACTACCTCGTCTGTGGGCTGGCATTACTAGTTTCCGATCTCGCAGAATGGAAAAAAGTATATGTAGAACCTGGTTACGGATTGGCTTGTAACCCTGACGATCCAGAAAGTATTGCTGCTAGTTTGAAATGGTATCTAGAGCATCCCGTGGAAAGGCAAGAAATGGGCGATCGCGGTAGACAACGTATTCTGAATGAATGGAATTATCAGCAACAGTTTATGAAGGTTCGTGATAGGTTATGTCAGTATTAAATCAATAAATAAAAAATACTTGAAATTTTTATGCTAGCAATTATAGATACACATCCTATTCAGTATCGCGCTCCTGTATACCGAACTCTCAGCGAGCTGTTTGGTATCCCAATAACTGTTATTTATGGTTCAGATTTTAGTATTGTAGGTTACAAAGATCAAGAATTTGGTGTTAAATTTGCATGGGATATTGACCTGCTATCGGGATATACATCAGAATTTCTCTCTCAAGTCAAAACTGGAGGAGCGCAGAGTTTTGAAACAGTTTCTGCTCCAGGAATAACAGCAGTTTTACAAAAAATACAACCAAAAGCTTTACTGATTACAGGATACAATCACCCCTTTTATCGTGCAGTTCTTTATGAGGTATGGAAAGCCAAGTATCCAATTATCTTTCGGGGAGAAACCACTGACCATGCACAAAAACGCAGTCCATTCAAAGGAGTTTTAAGGGACTCGATTTTATATTGGATGTACCGCCAATTTGCTAAAACACTTTATATTGGTCAGCACTCTAAAGATCATTTTCAACGCTTAGGCTGTTCCCAAGAGCAACTAGTTTTCTCACCATACTGTATCAGTACTAGTTTCTTTCAGTGCAGTGAAGACGATCGCTCTCAACTCCGTCACGTCACTCGCCAGAGTCTAGGCATTACAGACGACCAAATTGTACTACTTTTTTCGGGAAAACTTAGCAGTAGAAAAAGACCAGACCTTTTGCTGCAAGCAGTTAAACAATTGCCTTTAGAAGTTCGCACTCAAATTGTCATTCTCTTTCTTGGCGACGGAGAAATGAAATCATCTTTAGAAAATCTTGCCCAAATTTCACCAGCAGTAACAGTTCATTTTCTGGGATTTCAAAACCAGAGTCAGCTGAGTCCCTATTACCACACTGCGGACTTTTTGGTATTGCCAAGTGACTATTCTGAGACTTGGGGTTTGGTCGTCAATGAAGCATTACATCACGGATTACCTGCAATTGTCTCCCAAGCCGTTGGTTGTGCGCCAGACCTAATTAATCCTGGTGTGACTGGAGAGGTTTTTGCAACAGGCTCTGTTGAAAGTCTGACTCAAGCAATTGAACGTAGTCGAATGCTAATTGGTAGACCTGATATTCGGGAACAATGTCGCCAAAAGGTAAGTGATTATTCTGTAGAAAAGGCAGCAGCAGGTATTGTTAGAGCATACAGAGAAACAATTAGATGAAACTTTTAATAGCTAGCCTGTTAGGTGGAACTAATATAGGAGGAGCTTTTTTTAAAGCCGCTAAATCTCTTAATTTAAACTTGAGCTTTTTTGATATTCAGTCAGCTTATACAGCCCCTAAATGGCTACAACGAATTAATTGGCATCTGAGAGGAAAATACCCATCAAAACTAGAAAGTTTGAGCCAGAAACTAGTATGGGAATGTGAGAATTTAAAACCGGATTTATTGATTTCTACAGGTATTACTCCAATTAATCAAAAAGCACTACTTCAACTAGATAGAATGGGCATCAAGAAAATTAACTTTCTCACTGATGATCCCTGGAATCCGGCTCACTATGCCCCTTGGTTTTTGAAAGCATTCCCTCATTACGATATTATTTTTTCTCCTCGCCGGGCTAATCTTAATGAACTCGTGCAGGCTGGTTGTCACAATGTGGAGTATTTACCCTTTGGGTTTGACCGTGAGTTATTTTATCCAGAAGAGTTCATTAACTCAGAAACACGACTTCAGTATAGTTGTGATGTTGTGTTTGCAGGTGGTGGCGATCGCGATCGCCTAGAGTATATGTCTGCTTTAATTAATTCTGGAATCAATGTCAACCTCTATGGCGGTTATTGGGATTGCTACCCAGAAACTAAAGCTTATAGTGGCGGTATCGCTGACGTTCGGACATTACGTCTAGCGATCGCATCTGCCAAAATTGCCCTTTGCCTGGTTCGCAAAGCAAATCGAGATGGTAACTGTATGCGAACATTTGAAGTCCCAGCAATCGGAGCTTGTATGCTCACCGAAGATACTCCAGAACATCGAGAAATTTTTGGTGAAGAAGGGGAAGCAGTTTTATATTTCCAAACAATTCCAGAAATGTTGGAGAAAGTACGCTGGTTGCTCAACCACGATACTGAACGTCAACGCCTCGCCCAAAATGCCCACTCATTAATTTTTCAGGGCAAGCACACGTACAAAGACCGTCTAGAAAGTATGCTTTCTTTGACAGAAAAGCTACTGTTTAAAAAATGAAACTTAAAATCGCGATCGTAGTACATGGTCGTTTTCATGCCTTTGATTTGGCAAGAGAGCTAATCAACCAAGGGCATAATGTGACATTATTTACAAATTACCCAAAGAAAATTGCAGAAAAATTTGGCATCCCCCAAAAAAATGTTCAAACATTTTTACTACATGGTCTTTTAACTCGCGTTATTTATAAATTGCATGGAGTTGTAGGTACTCCTAATTTTGAAGCTTTTTTGCATTCTGCATTTTCCCAATGGGCTGCTCGAATTATTAATAAATCTGAATATGACATTGTTCACGTTTTTAGTGGAGTTGCCGAAGAGATTTTTCAGGCACTTTCAACTAAGCGTGTGTTAAAAAGTCTCATGAGAGGTTCAGCACATATTCTGACCCAATCCCGACTCCTCTCAGAAGAAGAACAGCAAGCTGGTATATCAGTCGATCGGCCAAGTAACTGGATGATTGCCAGAGAAGAGCGAGAGTATCAGCTTGCTGATGTAATTTTAGTACTCTCAAGTTTTGCTCAACAATCTTTTAATGAGCAAAACATTAGCCTAGATAAATTGAGAATTCTACCTTTAGGCGCTCAAATAGATAAATTTCGTCCAGTTGAGGAAGTTATTCAAGAACGGTGTCAGCGAATTCTTGCTAAACAACCACTTCATGTATTAATGGTGGGGAATTTTTCATATCGAAAAGGGGCAAATGATTTTGTAAAAATAGCTGAATTAGCCTCTATAAGCTACCAATTTAAATTTGTTGGGACTGTTACCAGTGAAGCTAGTGAACTAGCTGAAAAAAACAGTAAAAATATTGAGTTTATTGCCAAGCAACCCCAATTTGAATTATCCAAATTCTACGCCTGGGCAGATATATTTATTTTTACAACTATTGAAGATGGCTATGCTATGGTATTAGCCCAAGCTCAAGCAGCTGGTTTACCAATTTTGGCTACCACAAACTGTTCAGGCCCCGACATCATCCTCGAAGGACAAACAGGCTGGGTACTGCCAATTCGTAGCTCCAAAAGCTTTGTAGAACGATTGAAGTGGTGTAATGAACATCGCCAAGAACTAGCACAAATGGTCTGGAGAGTTTATGAAAACTTTCAACCCAGAGATTGGGCAGAGGTGGCTACTGACTTTGTTAGCATTCATACAGGTTTATTAAAGTAAAAGCTTGGGTGATTATGCTTACAGACGATCCGCAGCGACAGTGGTTAACTTTTTGGCTATGTATTTGGGTTGTGGTTGTAGCTTTAGTCATCCGCAGTCAGTGGAATAAGAAATTACCTAGCGTCGGTCTGCCGATGATTTATTTAATCCAGCTATCTATTTTGCACTGGTTCGGAGCGATGATTTATGCTTTTCCGTGGTATAACCCCAAGAGTGCCTATTTAATTAGTCAAAAAATCACTTTAACTAATACTGCCATAGGTTTTACCCAAGCAGTTTACGGTGTCATCGCCTTTGGAGTTGGCAGTATTATACTAGCTCCCTTAGTGGAGAAAATGCTCAAACCTTCAGGGCGGTCATATCTGCCGAAACAGCCTAACCTAAAATTTCCTAAGAATTACATTTTATTGGGAGTGTTCTTTTACTTTGTTCTCGGGCCGATTTTAGGTCGTATTCCTAGTATTAGTGTTTTGGTTAACTCCGGTTTTGTGATGTTATCTACTGGGTTATGTTTGGCTTGCTGGAAAGCGTGGTATATGCGCGAAAAACACGCCTTGATGCGATGGCTGCTAATTAGCTGCTGTATACCTTTTGTTAGTATAATAAACTCCGGATTTGCCAGTTTTGGGGTGATGGCGGTAGTGCCTGTGTTGATATTTGTATTCACTTTTTATCGCCCACGCTGTAAATCCATAATCTTATTAGTATTGTTTCTCTCACTGGGCTTATCTTTCTACACTAATTATTTCCGCGATCGCAATTTAATTCGCGCTCAAGTTTGGGGTGGAAAAGGTATTGAATCAAGAATTGAGCAGTTGAAAAAAACGGCAAGTAACTTAGAGTTTTTTGATCCTTCTAAGCAGGCGCATTTAGAACTAATTGATGGTCGTTTAAATCAAAATCCTCAAGTCGGTCAAGGTGTCAGGTACATCAGTAGTGGCGCGATTGATTATGCAAATGGTGAAACTTTAGCAGAGGCAGCAGTCGCAGTAGTACCTCGAATTCTGTGGCCAGGTAAACCAATTAGTGGAGGTAGTGGAGATCTTGTCAATCGCTACACAGGTGTGAAGTTTGCTGAAGGAACTAGTGTAGGGGTGGGCAATATTTTAGAGTTCTATATCAACTTTGGAACAGAAGGAGTAATTTTAGGATTTGCTATTCTCGGAATTCTGTTACGAGTCATAGATATCATAGCCGGAAAAAAATTACTCTCTGGTGATTGGGAAGGGTTTACTTTCTGGTTTTTGCCTGGATTAGCTATGATAAATCCTGGCGGTTCGTTAACAGAAATAGTCGGATCTGTAGCAGGTTCAGTGGTTTTAGTTTATCTGATTAACAAGTTTTATGTGCAAAAAAGAGATCGTTCAAAAGCTTTAACAACTGCTTCTTATTAATATGACTCCTAATATCCAACTAATAGTCTGTGTGATTAATTACGAACCTTGTAAAATTACAGCAATTTTCAGGTAAATAGACCACATCTGTTGTAGGGGCACAGCACTGCTATGCCCCTACAACAGATGTGGTTCAAATACTTGAATTCTGCTGTAATGACATGAAGCAGTAGTCTGTTTGATTAATTTTGACCAATCTGAGCGTCTTGCTTACGACGCGAGCTTTTCGGCTCGCACTACCCATCAATTTAAAGTATCGGGGAAGTCCCCACCCTCAACAGTCAGCTATAACTATGCAGAAATCAAGAGATCGTTACCACCTTTGGTTTCCAGATTTATTCAACGCCAAAGGAGGAATTCAGCGTTATTCCTCCTTTTGTTTACAGGCATTCCAAAGTCTCTATCCCAATTTTGACTACGACATTTTTATTAAGCACGATACTAAAGTGCCTTCAAATTTTTCTAATTTATGCTTTCATGCCATTGGGAACTGGCCGCTATCTCTACGCACTCCAGCTTTTGCAGCTTACTTAATTAGTCTTGGTTGTTTGCACCGTCCAAGCCTTGTGTTTTCTAGCCATCTTAACTTTAGTATTGCTGCCTATCGGTTGCGACAACTAACTGGTACTCCATACTGGGCTGTAGGACACGGTATAGATGCTTGGAACATTCAAAATCCAGCTTTACAGACTGCTTTACACCATGCCGATCGCGTTTTAACTGGTAGTGACTATACACGCGATCGCCTCCTTCGAGAACAAAATCTGGATCCCAAAAAAGTTTTAGTTCTACCCAATACCTTCGATGCTGATAATTTTCAGATTGCACCCAAGCCTGATAGCCTCCTCAACCGATATGGTTTGAAACCGGAACAACCGATTATCCTCACTGTTGCTCGTCTAGCTAAATCGGAGCAATACAAGGGCTACGATAAAATTCTGGCTGCTTTACCCCAGATTCGTCAGGCTATTCCTAACGTTCATTACGTTTTAGTAGGTAAGGGAGACGATAAACCCCGAATTGAACAGCTAATTTCTCAATATCAACTCCAAGATTGTGTAACCTTAACTGGCTTTGTTCCCGATGAAGAACTTAGTTCCTATTACCATTTGTGCGATCTATTTGCTATGCCAAGCAAAGCTGAAGGATTTGGCATTGTTTATCTAGAGGCTCTCGCCTGTGGTAAACCCACCCTGGGAGGTAATCAAGATGGGGCACAGGATGCGCTTTGTCACGGTGAGTTAGGGGCATTAGTCGATCCAGACGATCTTTCGGCGATCGCCCAAACTATAATTCAAATCCTCCAGGGTATGTATCCTAATCCCCTCATCTATCAACCGGAGGCATTGAGAGATCGGGTAATTAACCAATTTGGTTTTGAACGCTTTAAAAAAACTCTTGGCGGTTACTTAGAAAAACATTTGGAATCCATCTAAGAATATTCCAAATAACTCACCTTGTTATGGCTTATGCAAAACTACGCTTTGTAGTGGAAAATCATCAATTGCGGCTATATGAAAATTAGGTTTTTGGCTATTTTTTGCCTAATTTCTGTTGATTAAGGAAATTATTAATGTATACTAATTCTGTCTTATTTGGAACTATAACTTTTTTAAAACAAGCTTTTCAGTCTCAGAATACTTTCAAAAGTAAAGTCGGAGTTCTATATGTTTAATCCAGATTTAACCAAGATCAGTACCAGTCAAATAGTTAATGACCTGAAAACTAAAGGATTTTTTGCTTTTGAACAAGCATTGACTGCACAGTATGTTGAAGAATTACTTCAAGAAATTGATTTCAATCAGCTTCTCCTAAATACTAATGATGTTGGTGTGGTTACGGCTCAAGACATCAAATTTTTTACCCATTGCCTAGCTAGCTCTAAAAAAACCTACGATGTAATTACATCCAGAAAAATTTTAGATGTTTGCAAAGAATATTTTACCGATGCTTATAAATTAACTAATCACAGAGTTTATCAAACGTCTAAAAATTCACACATGCCCTGGCATACAGATAATAACCGTCAGATAGGCAAACAATTATCTGAAAAACATAATATGCCTGGTCTATTATTTTTGTTTTATTTATCTGATGTTGAAAAAAATGCATTTCAATACATTAAAGATTCTCATAAATGGTCGAGAAAATATAGCCACGAAATTTATCTGAGCGATAGCTATATTGACAGTAAATATGGCAAAAATATACTAACTTTCCCGATGAAAAAAGGAAGTTTTATATTATGCGATATCCACGGAATACATAGAGCAGAGCCTTTTCAAGATAAAAGCTACAACAGAACTACTTTGCTTTTTCAAGTCGATCAAGTCGGGAGTGAGAATGTCGGACATGGTGAAAAAAATCTAGTGAATACTGAGTATCTTGAAAATCTCACCCCGGAGGTGATGGATTACCTAGGATTTGGTTTTAAGAGAGACTACCCAGCTTTTCCTAACACTTCAATTGCTACGATGAAGCTTCAAGATATTTTAGAGCTACAAAAGCAGTTGTTACCCAAGACATTAGAGGCTCTTAACAAAAATTTAGTAAAATCTCTATTACCTGCTGAGGCAATAATTAATGCCAAGCGAATTTTGTGGCATTTTAAATCGAAATACTCTAAGCAAAAATCAGATGTATAGCAAATAATGAAAATTTTGTTAATAGGTAATTACCAATTAGATGCAATTCAAAGCATGGATATATTTGCTTCTATGTTGGAAAATTACTTAACGCAACTTGGGCATCAAGTGAGAATTATTCGCCCAAATCCTTGGTTTGGTAAGCTGCTCTCATCGCCAGATTCACTCAGGAAATGGTTAGGTTATATTGATAAATTCGTTCTCTTCCCAGCACAATTGCGTCAAGCATTATCTTGGGCAGATATAGTTCATATATGCGATCAAGGCAATGCAGTTTACGTAAAATATTTGGAAAATATACCCCACGTCATTACTTGTCATGATTTATTTCCAATTCGTTCTGGTTTGGGGGAATTTCCCGAATATCGCACTGGATGGAGTGGTAAGCAATTCCAGCAGATGGTGATGAGGGGACTCAACAAAGGGCATAAAGTTGCTTGTGTTTCTGAACAAACTAAAAGTGATGTGTTGCGTCTTTCTTTTCTGTCTGAGAGTGCTGTATCTGTGATTCCTATGGGTTTAAACTATCCCTATACCCCGATGACAGCTACAGAATCTCAAGCACGTTTAGAAGCTTTGGAAATTCCTCAAAATTGTGAATTTGTTCTGCATGTAGGGGCAAATCACTGGTACAAAAATCGGTTGGGAGTTTTATCAATCTTTTATCAATTAATTCTCAATCAACCAGAATTTTATTTGGTTATGGTGGGTAAACCCATGACTGATAAAATGCATCACTTCATCAAAATGCATAATATTACTCAAAAGGTAATAGAGTTAGTAGAAATTGATAACGAAAATCTTAGAGCTATCTATTCTTCTGCTACAGCTTTGGTTTTTCCTTCTCTTTATGAAGGCTTCGGTTGGCCGATTATAGAAGCTCAAGCTTGTGGTTGTCCTGTGTTTACATCAAATCGTTCTCCGATGAATGATGTCGGAGGAGAAGCAGCTATATATATAGAACCAGACAAGCCGAAAGAAACCGCTGAAGATATTATTCGTAATCTCCCCACACTAAAAATGCTAAAGTCAAAAGGATTTGTGAATTCTCAAAAATTTTCACCAGAGAAAATGATTTCCGAGTATATTAAACTTTATCATCAAGCGATTGATGATAAATACGATCGTAAAGTAAAAACGGTTTAGTTTTATAGTTACTCCCTTGTCGCTCAAAGAATACCTAAATTTTTTTAATGTAGACGCTTCGGCTTGCCGCAGGCTACCGCAAAGGACGGAAAGAACGCAAAGAAGAGATAGGTAACCTTATGGCGAGAAGGGAGTAAGAAGAATCGTAAGTTTGGTTTCGTTCCTTAACCCAACCTACCTCTATTGATTTATTCTGAATTCTGAATTCTTCTTCAATGCCTTTTTTTTCAATAGGTTAAATGGTGCATCTTACTAGATAGTGCTGCAAATCTCTGTTATGAGAGTTCTCCATGTTATTCCATCTGTTACTCATGTGCGGGGTGGTCCAAGTCTTGTTGTTATGGATATGGTTAAGGCATTGCGAGCCAACAATGTTGATGCTGAAATTGCCACGACTAATGATAACGGCGATCGTTTACTTGATGTTCCTTTACAGAAACTTGTTGAATATAAGCAAGTTCCCATCTGGTTTTTCTCACGTTTTTCACCCACTGTGAAACTTGTTAGAGAATACGCCTTTTCTTGGCAGTTAACAGTATGGCTCTGGGATAACATTTCCCAGTACGACATTTTACATATTCATGCGATTTTCTCTTATGCATCAACGATCGCAATGGCCATCGCCCGTTTAAAAAATGTTCCCTATATTGTGATCCCACATGGCTTATTATCCAAATGGTCTTTGCAGCAAAGCACCCGCAGAAAGCAAATTTACATGAGGATAATCGAGAAAGCTAACCTCAATCACTCTCAGGCTATCCACCTTACCTCCCAACTAGAACAGCAAGAAGTTGCTCAACTGGGACTCATTGTACCCAGTTTTGTATTACCTCATGGACTTTCCCAGCCTACACTGATTCTCAATGCCCGTCATCTACTTCGGCAACATTTGCAAGTCGCAGCAGATGAACCTGTGATTTTATTTTTATCCCGCCTGCATCCGAAAAAAGGACTAGACTATCTCATTCCGGCTTTAGGCAAACTTACTCATCACCGTTTCACCTTCATTGTCGCAGGTAGTGGTTCTAAAGAATACGAAGCGGAAATTGAGTCGGCGCTGGTTTCAACTGGTATTCGCGATCGCACTCATTTTACAGGATTTATTCTCGGAGAGACAAAAAACCTCTTCATCCAAGGCTCGGATCTATTTGCTCTAACATCCCACGCCGAAAACTTCGGTTTAGCAGTTCTAGAGGCTTTAGCTGTGGGTGTTCCCGTCCTTGTTACCCCTGGTGTAGCTTTGGCTTCTGTAGTTCAAGAACACCAACTGGGTTACGTTCCAGAATTGGATGTGCTGGCGATCTCTAAAGCTATTGAAGAACATCTTACTCATCCCCAGGAAGCTAAAGATATGGGCGATCGCGCTCGTCAAATGATTAGAGAACAATACACTTGGGACAAAGTAGCAGCCAAAATGGTTGATATTTATCAATATATTATTTTCAAGCATAATTCTTGAAAACAGTAAAATCAATTTCAATAAATTTACTACAGCAATTTAGCTATTTGGGAAATTTGAGCAGGATTGTTGTTGAAAAATTATTGAATTTATTAAACCAGCTTAATAATTAAATTATCTTTTATGTGTGGCATTGCCGGAATTTTAACGAAAACTGAAATAAAAAATAGCTTAGAAACTTTGATGCTGAGAATGCAAACCGCTCTACAGCATCGTGGCCCTGACGACCAAGGAATTTATATCTCTCCAGATAGAGAAGTTGCTTTTGCTCATACTCGCCTTTCTATTCTTGATCTCAGTGCCGCAGGTCATCAGCCGATGTCTACACCTGATGGACGCTATTGGATTACTTTTAATGGAGAAATTTACAATTTTTTGGAATTACGACAGACTCTAGAAGCAAAAGGCGAAAAGTTTTATTCACAAACAGATACTGAAGTTATTCTTAAACTTTTTCAGCAACAAGGAGCAGAATGTGTAAACAATTTGCGAGGAATGTTTGCCTTTGCTATTTGGGATAACCAAGAACAAAGCTGCTTTATTGCCCGCGATGCTTTAGGAATTAAACCTTTATACTATTGGCAATCTGGCTCAACTTTAATATTCGCCTCAGAACTTAGAGCAATCCTAGCAACAAAATTACCTAGTATTGCCTTAAGTCCAGAGGGTTTATATGGCTATCTTGTCAGTGGAACAGTACCAGAACCCCATACTCTAATTGCAGGGATTCACTGTTTAGAAGCTGGTCATTGGTTACGTTGGCAAGCAGGTAATCTTAGAAAACAACAATATTGGCAAATTAACTTTACTTCTGAAGCAATTTCTCTGACAGAAGCCAAGGAAAAAGTTCGTAATGCTCTGATTGATTCTATCGAACATCACTTTATCAGCGATGTACCAGTAGGGATTTTTCTTAGTGGTGGGATTGACTCAACATCAATTGTTGCCTTAGCCCGTCAAACTCAGAAAGGTAGTTTACGCACCTACTCAATTGCTTTTGAAGAAGATGAGTGGAATGAGGGAGAACTTGCCCAAAAAATCGCTAAAGAATTTGAGACAGACCATACAGAATATAAAGTTACGGCATCGTTAGGGAAAGAACTATTGCCTAAGTTTTTAGCAAGTATCGATCAACCCAGTATTGACGGCTTCAATACTTTTTGTGTGTCCCAAATTGCTCACAAAGATGGGACTAAAGTAGTTTTATCTGGATTAGGGGGAGATGAGTTATTCGGCGGTTATAAAACATTTCAACAAGTACCAAAGATGGTGCGATTGGGTCAGCAGCTCCAGAAAATTCAACCCATCAGTACTGGCATCGGTAAGGGATTGGCATCTTGGGGCAAATCCCCACGAATCAAGCGCTTAGGAGACTTTTTACAGCAAAAGCCAACAACCACAGCAGCTTACCGTAGTTTTAGGGGAATTTTCTCTCAAAGAGAAGCCTGGAAAATTACTCAGCACTATTTCAAAGATTCATGGGATCAGATGCCATCTCCCTTTCCTATCTGGGAGGAGGAGGTTTTTCAAAATACAAGCATCTCAACAAGTCTTCCTTCTCTAGAAGACGAAGTGAGCCGACTAGAACTAAGTTGTTATATGCGTAATCAGTTATTACGAGATAGCGATGTTATGAGTATGGCATGTGGGTTAGAATTACGAGTTCCTTTAGTGGATCGCACTTTACTAGAAGCGATCGCATCTATTCCTAGTAAAATACGTCTCGCACCCGGTAAACAATTATTAATTCAGGCAGTTACTGAGTTACCCAGCTGGGTACTTAATCGTCCCAAGCGAGGATTCTTTTTTCCCTTTCAAGAATGGATAGAGAAAGATTGGAACGATTATTTTCCTAATCATGAACTTAGCGCAGATATTAGCTTAATATTATGGTATCGTAATTGGAGTTTAGCGATTTTCCACCATTGGTTGAATGAAATTGCTGGATTATAATCCTCTCCACAATGTTCTAGTAATGGAAAATAAGATAAATAGGTATATTCGATTAATCAAACAAGCTTTGACTGATTACAAATGGGCATTATACTATTTTCAAATGCTCATTTTAAATCCCAAGTACAGGAGATTAATCGCAGATTTATTTTCCTATTTTCTCCCGAAAAGTCAGAATTTAAAAATTGATATTGAGACTAAAAAAAATATTAAAACCTTCCAAGAATATGGATTAGTTGTCTTAGACAACTTTGTGACGAAGACTCAAGTTGAGGAAATGAAGTCATATCTGTCTCCGAAATTATGCTTTGATCGTCATCGTCCAGAAAATGGGAGATTTAATGTCCCGAGATTTGCTCATAAATCTTGTATTCATGCCTACTATACACCAGAAGACATAATTGATACTCCCCATCTATTGGATCTGGCAAATGAAACAAGAGTTTTAAGCATAATAGAGGATAGATTTGGAGCCAAGCCAACAATTTCTTTGATGCAAATTTGGTGGCTATTGTCTGGCTTTGATATTGAAGCAAATTTAAATGACCGATATTTAACACATCCCGAAGAATTTCATAGAGATGTCGATGACTGGTCAGAAATTAAGTTATTTATATATTTAACTGATGTAGACGAAGATTCTGGATGTCATGCATTTATGAAAAAATCTCATACATGGTTACTACCACCTAGAACGAGAGATTTAGACATGAGGAGTCCTGATTTTCCGATAGTAAATAACTTAACAAAAATCACTGGTGAGGCAGGCTTGGCTTGGCTTGAAAATAGCTATGTACTTCACCGCTCTTTCGTTCCTAAAAACAAGGATCGGTTAATTTTAGCAATTACTTACACCTTATCAGCATTACCATTGGGACCAAGAGTTCCCTTAAGGTCATATCCAGAAAACAGTCAATTTGATACCTACATCAATAGAATATATCTGAACTAATATTAATGCAGTAGGACTAGTTGTTGTCATGCAAATAAAGAGTAAATAAATTTTTATCTTGATTTACTCTTTATTTGGAATATTAGGGGCTGAGAGTTCAATTTTTTGCTAGGTTAGAACTGTCTGGTTATTTTTGCCCTACTGTACTAGTTCAAAACGTTAAAGTTTTGGATAAACATGACATGAAAATCCTGCATATTATTCCTTCAGTAGCATCAGTGCGAGGTGGGCCTAGTCAAGCAGTGGTGGAGACAGTTAAAGCACTACGAAATTTAGGCATTGATACTGAAATCGTCACTACTAATGATAATGGCAATGATTTATTCGACGTACCTCTTGGTAAGCCTATAGAGTATAAGCAAGTACCAGTTCGGTTTTTTTCACGCTTTTCTCCTAAAGTTAATTTCATAAGAGAATTTGCCTTTTCTAGTCAGTTAACAACATGGTTGTGGCAAAATGCTGCTAAGTATGACTTGTTACACGTCCATGCAATATTTTCCTATGCTTCTACGGTGGCAATGGCGATCGCTCGTCTTCAAGGTATTCCTTACATTGTTCGCCCACTAGGACAACTGTGCGAATGGTCGCTTCAGCAAAGTGCCCGCAAAAAACAGATTTATCTCAACTTGATCGAACGGGCTAACCTCAACCACTCTCAGGCACTTCACCTTACCTCTGAACAAGAACAGCAAGAAGTTTCTCGTTTAGCTCTTAGCTCTCCTAGCTTTGTTCTACCCCACGGGCTGTCTATTCCTTCTGCTATCCCTAATGCTCGTTCTCTACTTCGAGAACATTTAAAAGTCCCAGCCGATGAACCAATAATTTTATTTTTGTCACGCTTACACCCCAAAAAAGGACTAGATTATCTGATTCCCGCTTTGGGCAAACTCACTAATTACCGTTTCACCTTTGTTATTGCAGGTAGTGGCTCTAAAGAGTACGAAGCGGAAATTGAGTCTCTTTTAATCTCAAATGGCATTCGCGATCGCACCCATCTGACTGGATTTGTTGCAGGAGAGACAAAAAACTTATTCATGCAAGGGTCGGATTTATTTGTCCTCACCTCCTACTCGGAAAATTTCGGAGTAGCTGTCCTAGAAGCTTTAGCTGTTGGTGTTACCGTCTTGGTTACTCCTGGTGTGGCTTTAGCTGCTGTTGTGCAACAAAATCAGCTTGGTTACGTTCCCGAATTGGATGTGTTAGCGATCGCCAAAGCTGTTGATAACTATTTGAGTAATCCTCAAGCAGGTAAAGATATGGGCGATCGTGCCCGTCAATTAGTTCTCGATAACTATACCTGGAATCGCATTGCAAAAAATCTTATGGAGATATATACAAAACTTCTTAAGCAGGAATTAGTATCTCAAACACTAATTTAGTATTACACTGACTCAGTTAAATAAACTTGATTTATGGCATCTATGCTAGAGAGAATTACTCCTCTCATCCTCACTTACAACGAATCTCCAAATATTCATCGCGCCATCGACCGCCTAACCTGGGCAAAGAAGATTATTGTTATTGACAGCTATAGTGATGATGATACTGTAGAAATACTACAAAATTATCCTCAAGTAGAAGTCTTTTACAGAAAATTTGACTCATTTGCCAATCAATGTAATTATGGTTTATCAAAAATTGATACGTTCTGGGTTCTCTCCCTAGATGCTGACTATATTCTCAGTCAAGAATTAATTAATGAAATTAAATATTTACCAGAAGAAGCTGAAATTAATAGTTATATAATACCATTTAAATACTGTATATTTGGTAAACCTCTACGTGGTACTTTATTACCACCACGTAAAGTTCTATATCAGCCCAAAAAAGCAATTTACCAAGATGATGGACACGCGCATCGCGTAATTGTGGAGGGAACTTCTAAACAACTTTTAGCCTGCATTTACCACGATGACCGTAAACCCTTAAGCCGTTGGCTGTGGGCACAAGACCGCTACATGGTGATTGAAGCGAAAAAACTACTAGAGACTCCAAAAGGTGAGCTTAGTTTAGGCGATCGCATCCGTAAACAAAAAATCCTCGCTCCCTGGATCGTTTTAATTTATTGCCTGATCTTCAAAGGTGGTATTTTTGACGGTTGGCATGGTTGGTACTACGCATTGCAGCGCGTACTTGCAGAAATTCTCCTAGCAATTCGGCTGATAGAAGCCGAAAAATTTCCAAATTAACTGTTGGAATTTGGAATTGTTTTTTTGAATTGATACCCATCAAATTTAAATATTAAATAACCTATGAATTTCGCAGAACAACAAGAAATCGGATTGCAGCGACGCTACTACGCCGAAACAGCCCATGAGTACAACAAAGTCCACGTTAACGAAAACGAAAAGGACGAACACTTTCTGGCATTAACTCTGATGGTAGCAGCGTTAGATTACCTTGAAATTCAGTCTATTTTGGATGTTGGTTCAGGAACAGGGCGAGTATTAAACTACGTTAAGAAAAAACGGCCTAATATCCAGATAGTCGGCATAGAGCCAGTTAAGGAATTGAGGGAAATAGGATATTTAAATGGTTTATCTCAGGACGAACTAATTAATGGTGATGCAACCCAGATTCAGTTTGATAATGGACAGTTTGATCTAGTGTGTGAATTTGGAGTATTACACCACATTAAAAAATCCCAAACAGCAGTATCTGAAATGTTACGAGTTGCTAATAAAGCAATATTCATATCAGACTCTAATAATTTTGGACAAGGTTCACCATCGGCTAGGTTCATCAAACAACTAATAAACGCTTTTGGCTTATGGGGTTTTGCAGACTTCATCAAAACCAAAGGTAAAGGGTACACCATCTTAGAAGGCGATGGGCTAACTTACTCTTACTCAGTTTTTAATAACTATAAACAAATTAGACATCATTGCCAGAGTGTGCATCTTTTCAATACCAACGATGCAGGAATGAATCTCTATAGAACAGCAAGCCATGTCGCTTTACTAGGAGTCAAATAATCAAAGACACAGTGGTGCTGATGTAAAAATAATCTTCAAAATTTGTCTTATTGGGGTATCTAAGCTGACAGATTGGAACCATCCTCAGATTGAGTTCATTAACTGATTTAAATTCTAGTTTATCAAAATTAATCAGATGAATATTCTCGGAATAAACGCTTACCACGGTGATGCTTCAGCTTCTCTCGTCCAAGATGGCCAACTGATTGCCGCAGTTGAAGAAGAACGGTTTAATAGAGTCAAACATTGGGCAGGATTTCCCGCAGAATCTATTCGCTATTGCTTAAAAGTTGGTGGTATTAGTGCAGCAGACTTAGATCATGTGGCGGTATCCTTTAACCCCAAAGCTAATCTAAATCGTAAGCTCCTTTTTACTCTCCAACAACGTCCTTCCTTATCATCACTTTTAGATCGGTTTAATAAACAAAGTAAATCTACAAGTCTTAAGCAACAGTTAGCAGAAGCTTGTTATTCTACACCTGAAGATATTCGGGCTACAATCCATAACCTGGAACACCATACAACTCACCTAGCCAGTGCCTTTTTCATTTCACCCTTTGAAAAAGCAGCCATCTTATCTATTGATGGGATGGGAGACTTTGTGAGTACTTTAGCTGCTGCTGGTGAAGGGAATCGTTTAGAGTACTTCGATCGCACTCACTATCCTCACTCCATCGGTTATCTTTACAATGCCATCACCCTTTATTTAGGCTTTCCCGCTTATGGAGATGAATATAAGGTGATGGGATTAGCACCTTATGGAGAACCAGAATATTTGGAAGCGTTTCGGCAAATTATTTATCCCAAAGGTGATAGTTTTGAGTTGAATTTAGATTACTTCACTCACCATGAGCAAGGTATTGCCATGAAGTGGGAAGATGGAGCGCCGATTGTTGAACCTTTCCACAGCCCAGAGCTAGAGAAATTATTGGGGCCAGCACGAGATTCCAAATCAGAAGTTACCCAAAAGCATCAAAACATTGCTGCTTCTGTGCAAGCGGTGACAGAAGAAATCATTTTTCATTTAATTAATCGATTGAGCGATCGCTACAAGAGTGAAAATCTCTGTTTAGCGGGTGGTGTGGCAATGAATTCTGTCACAAATGGCAAGATTACTCAAAATACTCCCTTTAAGAATATTTATATTCCAGTGGGTGCTGCTGACAATGGTACATCAATTGGGGCAGCCTTCTTTATCTGGAATAATCTGCTTAAGCAACCACGTAATTTTGTTTTAGATCATGCCTATTGGGGTTCGGAGTTTACTGATGAGGAATGCTTGTTAGCATTGCAATCGCACGATTTACAACCTCAAATTCGAGAGCGGGAAGCACTGCTACATCATGTTGTTGACGCGCTTTGTGAAGGTAAAGTAGTTGGTTGGTTCCAAGGGAGAATGGAGTTTGCTGCTAGGGCTTTGGGTAACAGATCCCTCCTCGCCGATCCGCGTCGTGCTGATATGCGGGATATTATCAACCTGAAAATCAAATTCCGGGAAAAGTTCCGTCCCTTTGCTCCCAGTATTTTGGAAGAACGGGTAGGCGAATTTTTTGAGGTTGATGAACCAGCGCCATTTATGGAAAAAGTCTTCAAAATTCGTCCTGAAAAAAGAGAGCAAATTCCGGCTGTTACCCATGTTGATGGCACTGGGCGTTTACAAAGTGTCAGTCGTCAAACTAATCCCCTTTATTGGGATTTGATTAATACCTTTGCTCAACGGACTGGTATTCCGATCGTTTTAAATACGTCTCTTAACGAAAATGAACCGATTGTTCGGACACCTACAGAAGCCATTCAGTGCTTCTTGAGAACTCACATGGATGCACTGGTTTTAGGTTCCTATTATGTAGAACGCAAAGATATTAAATCAGTGTAAGGTGATATCTCGCGCATTTGTGAGAGGTGAAGGCAAAATTACTTTACAGATGGCTTCTGGCAGGATAGCAAAATTACCATCATTAATGATGAATCGTTCAAAAGAATATAATTATGCCTTAGAAGGACTGCGTGGTTTAGCAGCAATGTGGGTTTTCTTTGCACATGCCTTCTCTTGGCAACTCTTTGATCCTGTCTACCGACTATCTTATCCTTGGCCGGAATATCTAATCTCATTTACTAGTCCTGCTCACATCGGGGTTTTGATATTCATCTGTTTATCAGGTTACGTTATTGGACTAACAAATCCTGCCAACAAGCCACTTTCACCTAAGCAATATTTGTTCAAAAGATTTATTCGCATCTATCCTCTCTATCTGCTGACTGTAGTTATCTCATCTTTGATTGCTGGATATACTCATCTAAGCCAAATATTTGGCCATTTAATCTTTCTAAACCCGCACTTTGTTGCTCCTTTGGCTGGAAACAACGTGCTTTGGTCGATTGGCTACGAAGTAATTTATTATCTGGTCTTTCTACTGATTGCTCTTTTTTTGCCACATAAAAGAACTATCTTTATTTATCTGATTCTCAGCCTTAGTATACTGGTATGCTTAGTGTGCTTGTATCCAGGCCAAGGTAAAATTCTAGCCAGCTACCTCAGCGGTTTAGTTTTTTGGCTCTTAGGTATGTATTTATCTTGGTTCTGTGTACCAAAGCCGCAATTTCATAATATTGAGACTGAAGAATTCCTGCAAAATAGGATACCGCTCTGGTCTATGCTACTACTTGTTGTAGCAACTGGAGCTTATGGTAATGGAGGATCTATTTTAAATGGTCTTCATTTAAGCAGTACAATAACTTCTCCACTGGGTTTGAATGATTTTTTTTGTATTCCTATTGTTATATATATTTTCCTAGCCTTAACACAAAATACAGTTAGTAAACTTTTTAAGAAACTTTGCTTTGTAGTTTCTTTCCTATTACCATCTACTTTTATCACTATTGCAAGTTTCCAAGGTAAACTTCTAAATTATCCGACATATCTTGCTACTTTAATTTTATTAGTGTTAGCAGTATTTCTGCTTCCTGTAAAAACAACTCTTCAGCCTTTAGAAAACTTGAAATGGTCAGGTTCAGTTTCTTATGCTATTTACATCTTTCACATTCCAGTAATGGTATTAATTGGAAAAATTCCCAATTTTTCAAATACTTTATGGGAGTTTTTACTGCGACTTTGCCTTTCTTTAGCAGCAACACTAGCTGTAGCAAATTTTGCTGAAACAAAGCTCCAACCTTCGATTCGCCATCATATTCAGCTGCTCATAGCTGGAATTATTAAAAATGGATAAAATTAAAATTTTCTTTAATTTTGCACGAATAAAGTTTCAAGAATCCATTGTCTGTACACATTACACATAGAGAAGTCATTCAGTGCTTCTTGATAACTCACATAGATACATTGGTTTTGGGTTCTTATTATGCAAAGCAGAATCTAGGTGTAAACTGAGACAATCGCGCATTCGTGAGCTATAAGATTTCCTCTCACAAACTAAATAGGATTGCTACACAATTACATTCAAGAAGAGGCACTAACATTGTTACGGACTCTTCTTGAGAAAAAATGTATAATTTATAGCCAACTATAGTATTAAAATTTCAGTAATAGGAATACAAATATCTTAAAGATATAAATAATCCTAAGTAAGATAGGAATTACACTTGATATATAGTGTAAAAACCCTGGGAAAAGAAATTTTCTTTTTATAATGCTTATGGATTTAATAGTTGAAAATTTAGCTGCAATTGATGATAAACTTTCACAGCGTCATATTGACCTCGATGCCGGTGGATATTTCATTATTTACTTGGATAAAGATGCAGGGTTAATTTATGCCAAGCATTTTACAAATGTGATTGATGAGCGTGGTTTAGCTATCGATCCAGAAACAGGGAAGGTAATTCCGGCGCGAGAAAAGGTAGAACGAACTTACACAACGGTTTTTAGCGCGAGGACAGCGAAAGAACTTTGCGTGAAGATTTTTGAAGAAACTCAGCCCTCTCCTGTGACTCAATTAGATCATGCAGCTTATTTGGGTCGAGAATTTGTCCGGGCTGAGGTGGCTTTAGTCACAGGACAAGAGTATGTTCAAGACTAAAGATTAAAGTTAGGAGTTAAAAGTTAATAGTTAGAAACTCCTAACTCCTCACTCTCCCATTACCCATCAGATGATGGCTGATTTATCTGATAGATATAGTAAGTCGCCATTGGGATAACGGTGGCGGCAATTAACAATCCTACAACCCAAGCAGTAGCGTTACCTTGGTTAGTTTCTTCTGCTTTCTTGTAGGTTCCTTCTACCTGCACATTGTCAGTGATTTTGGGTGGACCTGGATCGGCTTTTCCAGAGAGGACGGCGACAAGGCGATCGCTTGCATCGAGAAATGCCTGATTGTATTTGTTACCATTGCGTAAGGGCACACTTACCGTTTCAGTAGCTACACTCGCAGCAATAGAGTCAGTAAGTATTGGTTTGACTTTATCCCCAGTAATAATGGCAGTACCATTGGTAACTGTATCAATAACCAATAAAGTTTGATTAGCTTGGGCTTCTTTTGTGGGAAACCATTTTTCAAACAACTCTTTGGTGAAGCTTTCTGGTGTTTCACCGTAGTCGAGGCGGCGAACAGTCACAATTCTAACTTCTTTGTCTGTTTGCTTTGCTAAATCCTCGAAAGCGCTGCTAATCTTACCTTCATTCAGACGGCTGATGACTTCACTTCGATCCAAAACCCAGGTGTTATTTCCTGCTGTGAGGTTGGGTATTTGATACACACCTGTGGCTAAAGCAGGTGCGGCAAACAGCGAAGCTGCTAAAATAACCGTCACCAATGGTAAAATCAGCCGGATGAGGTGTTTTTGACTGCTAAATACTTGTTTGAGGAGCTGTTTCATCGTGCGATCCCTAAGACAGACTTGCACCAAAAATACTACAGAATCACTGCAAAAATCACTCTTCCCGGTTTTCTCCAGTATGAAATTTCTGTTACTGTCAGCAGATATACATTGTTTCGGGATTTTTTTGATTGCACAAACTTGTTCTGAGGGCGGTTACAAGCATTAAATTGACAAGAAATACCGCCCATTTTGAGAATTAACCCAAATGTTTAGGGCGGAATTTGCAAACCATCTAGAAATGATATCATGTGCAGCAAATCACCCATAATATTAATATTGGGTGCATTATTGGTGCAATCGCAATGCCAAAATGAGTGACAATCGAGTCACATCTTAGCTTAGAAGAGTTGAAGAACGGTTATTGCCAAGCCAAAGAGCAAGTATAGGTGGTTTAACCAACTTTTATTGGTCATCTGAACTCGCTACTTAATTATAAGTAATCAAACGGACATCATATTTATCATCAAATGTTAGCCTTAGTAATCAACATAAAATTGCTTAACCTATCATCAATCAAAAGATGAGTAATTTTTTTGGGGCAATATCATAAGTCAGGTGCTTTTCAAGACTACGATAAAGCAAAATCTCTTAGCTCATCTGAAACCATTATCCCCAAAGATGAACACGGTTTTTATGCAAGAGGTATTGCTTGTGTTCGATTAAGAGATAAAATTGGAGCAATGAAGAACTTTCAGATAGCGGAAGCTCTTTGCTTAGAACATGGAAATGCTAAACTTTTACAGCAAATTAGGGAAGAGGTTAAAAAAATTTCAGACGGATACTAAATAGACATCTGAAAAAAATTAGGTTTTTACCTAGACAGGACAAAGTTTTGAGATTAATTTACGAAAATGTCTAATATTTTTGGCAGAATCAAGCATATTTTTTCATATATCTGCAAGTAGCTTTTTCTGATGTATCAATTGATGGGTGATATGTGCATTTTCTTGATATTTTAGCTAAATATATACATGACCATAATTTTAACTAACGACGATGGTATTGATGCCCCCGGTATAAAAGCTTTAATCAAAGCTGTAAACGGCAAGAATTTTATTATCGCTGCTCCTGCCGATCATCAGTCTGGGTGTGGACATCAAGTTACTACCACTCGTGCTATCAAACTTCAACGACGTTCTGAGACTGAATATGCGATCGCAGGTACTCCCGCTGATTGTATAAGAATTGCTATTTCACAAATTAGCGCAGATGTCAAATTTGTGCTTTCAGGTATCAATGCTGGGGGAAACTTGGGAGTCGATGCCTACATTTCTGGCACAGTGGCGGCTGTGCGGGAAGCCGCAATGCACGGTATTCCCGGAATTGCTATTTCTCACTATCGCAAAGCCAAGCAGAATTTTGATTGGGATATAGCCACTAAATTAACAGTTGAAGTTTTAGCCGACTTACTCAAGCGTCCCCTAGAACCGGGAAGCTTTTGGAATGTGAACCTACCGCATCTGCAACCAGGAGAAGCAGAACCGGAAATGGTATTTTGCCAAGCCTGTACCAAACCTTTACCCGTGAACTATCGAGTTGAAGGCGATGATTTTTATTATGTAGGCGAATATGGCAAACGCGATCGCACTCCCGGAAGCGATGTGGATGTATGTTTTTCCGGCAATATCGCGGTAACTCAGTTAAAGGTTTGACGATTGAATCCAAAATCCCAAATTGCTATTGGTCATCTAATGCTTGAATTAAGGACATAAACCGATCTACAGTTTGTGTCATTGGGGAGAGCTTGTAAGATTATAATTTTATGGCTATTGTTTTATCCAGTCACAATTTTTAAGGTTTTGAAATCTGGTAAAGTTTCAGTGGCGCTGAATACTGATTTCAAAAAAAGGAGAAAAATATGCAGTTTCTCAAAATTGCTCTTGTTACTCTTGTGTTGATGGTGAACCTGGTAATTGCTCAACCCTCTTGGGCTGGTAAGGATTTTACCAAAGGGGCTGACTATACTGAGGTAACTCAGGCACTCAATCAGCTTCTAACTGTAAAGGATACACCTGAGCAAGCTGGCTATACACCTGAGCAATTCCAGCAGCGACTGGCACAATTGCAGTCTCAGAAAAATGTCATAGAAACAGCTAGAAAGCGGGCGCAGTGCCGCAATGAAACTGGAAATACATTGGCTGTCTATGCCAATAAACCAAAAAAATCTCCAACCCAACTCTACTTTCTAGGCGCAGGAACAATCACTGATGATGATTGGGATTGTGATGGCATTTACTTACCCGCAGGTTCTCAAGTGGTTCTAGGCCCGAACGTTCAACCACAAAAACTGACTGAACCAATCGCCGTCAAGTTTGTCGATGGTACACAGTCTATTGCTAGAACTAATCCAGCCACTGGTGTAATTGAATTGAATGTTGAACCTGCCAAAGTATTCAAAGCTGGTGAGAGTAGCTGGTTGCTCCCCACTTTCTCCCAAGCAGAGATTGATACGCAAATTCCTACCCCACAACTCATTGACTAATCTTAATCTAGATAATTCTAATTTCCCCTATTAAGGGGAAATTAGGAAAATACAACAAATATTTGATACATCACTAACAACTTTTAAAACATCCTCTCAAAGAAAATTTTCAAACATTGAACAATCAGCTTTTAATTAAAGAAAAATTACAAGCCAAGCTTGAGAAAATTCAAGTCAATAGCGGTGGCTCTCCCGTTACAGATTTGCAGCTAGACAAAACCTTAACCGAAGAAATTGAACAATTAACGACGGAATTAGAGAGCGTAAATCCTAACCCGTATCCTCTTGTCAACGCTACTTCTTTGCTAGAGGGAGCTTGGCAACTGCAATACTCTACAGCTAGAGAAATCCGGTCTTTAGTTTCTCTCCCATTGGGATTAAAGCTAGGTAAAGTTTATCAAGTGATTGATGTTGCAAATAAATTGTTTTTCAATTTAGCTAAAGTCAAACATCCTCTGGGGCTAGTATCGGGATATGTGAAAGTGACAGCTAGCTTTGAGCCAGCCAAAGAAGATTTAGAACCTGAACCGAACAAACGCATTAACGTTTATTTTGACAAACGCTACCTATCCATTGAGAAGATTGTTGGCATTAATACCCCCCAACTCAACCCATTTAAGGTTATCCCAGCTAATAATCCTACTAGCAGAATTGCCACACTAGACATTACTTACTTAGATGAAACCTTAAGAATTGGACGTGGAGGAGATGGAAGTTTATTTATTCTTAGTAAATCATTAGATTTACCTGACTTTATCTCCTCAATTTGAAATTGTTCGTGCCAGTAAATCAATATGGCTCTCTCAATAACGCATCTTTTCACCAAGCTAAAACCAGGTTCTGCGATGGTAGAACGTAAAACATTAAATTTAAAGGTAGGTTATGGTATAGAAGAAGATATTAATGCCGAACCAATAAGTCCCAGGCAAGTTTTAATTGTTAGGTATGAAGATATTTTAGACTTATTAATTCAACCAGGAGAATTTCGAGAAAATATTGTGGTTACAGGTAGAGAATTTGATGATTTTATTCCTGGAAATCTGCTAACTTTTGAAAGTGGTGCGGCAATTCGTCTAACTTTTCACTGCGAACCATGTAAACGAATAGCCCACTTAGTAGAATCATTAAAAAGTATCCAAGGGAAAAGAGGAATTTTAGGCGTAGTTATTCGATCGGGTAAAATCCAGGTTGGTAGTAGTTTTCAGGTTCAAGCTCAGAAATTTTCAGCATTATCTGAAAATCCCTATGAACGATTTCTAAATTTTATCATCAAAATTCCTAGTGGTAAAGTAGTTACATATAAACAAATAATCAAAGGTATAGGAGTAGATAATAGCTATCTAAGAGCTATTCCTGCATACCTAAAAAAAACTTCAGCTACTGATTATCCGTTACATAGAATATTAGACTCAAAAGGTTATTTAATAACTTATGTAAGCCAACAAAAAAATAAGTTGGAAACTGAAGGAGTTAAGGTTTTATCTGAGGCAGATTTATTAAGCAACTTAGACAAAAGCTTTGTAAATATTAAAGATTATTTATGGGAAGATCGCACTATATATCTAAAATAGATATAACCAGATAATCCCTAACTTTTAATTTGTTTAGATGTGGCTTCCATAAAGTCAAGAAAAACTTTTATAAGCTTATGGATTCCCTCACTACCCCCTGCTATTAAACCTCCTGTCAGCAATGCATCTAAACAACGAAAAATAACTATTTGAATTGGATTGTCTAAATCAATAACTACAAGTGGCTCAATTGAGCGAATGCCTATTGCACTCATTAAAAGACCGAATAAAAGAGATGTCCATAGAGCAATTATCCGTGTATCAGATTTATAAGCTGCTCTCTGCCGCTCTTTTTCATTTAAATCATCCATTTGGGGCTTGAATATTTTTAATGACTCTTGTTGGCTTCGTGTGAAATTTTGGATGATTTGCTGTTCTAAACTCATTCCTTCAGGTGGTAGTCCACTGACTTGATTTGATTCTAGAGAAGGAAATTGTTTCTGCTGAACTTCTATAAGTCTCATTTTTTCAGATACTAGATTCTTTTCTTGCTGAATACTAATATCTAATTGTTCGATGAATGGGCCTCGCCAAGTAGTTATAAAAACTTCTAAAGAGCGTTCTAGTAACAAAGAAATAAATAATAGCAACGTAAGTAGTTGGATAATATCATTAACGCCAAATGGTTTTAAAGTAAATGGTTTAGATGATAGCCAAGTTGACAACGTTACTACTAAGAAACTAATAATAATTAACACAATAAATAGAGGAGAATTTGAAGAAAGCTTTTGCAACGTATCTATGCTCCTGTTTCGCGTCACAATATCTAACACAGCCTGGAGGTGAGAACTACACCTGCTGAGTAACTTAACAACGTTAATTTGATAGAACAGTAAATAATTTATTACCCAGCCATTTTTTCCAGCAAGATGATGGGCTATGCCAGAAAATGAGTAGCGCGATCGCTAAAAAGCAGGGTAAAAATAGCTCAGTGAAGTAGCAAACGAGTAGCACAAGCGTTATATTTAGCGAAAAGCTTAGTTTTGTGTGGTTTGCTCCTTTTTTTTGACAAGCCAAGGCATCTGCTTGCAACCGCTCAAATTTTCGTATTGTAATATACTTGTAATATTTTCTCGGCGTTAGCGATCGCGCTTCAGAAGTTATGAGTCCGAATAAAAATAATTAATAGTTATAGATAGTTAAAGTATATATGAGTCGTTTTTTTGTCGCCCTTTTACCACCGCAAGACATTCAAGACTACGCCAACGAGATTAAGCAGTACTTTGCCGATCGCTATGCTAGTAGTGGGGCGTTAAAGTCTCCGCCTCATATAACCTTGCAACCGCCCTTTGAATGGGAAAATGCTAACTTGCCACTCCTAGAAGCATCTTTGGAGGAGTTTGCTAGTGGACAACAGCCAGTAGCAATTACACTCAGAGGGTTTGATGCCTTTTCACCTCGTGTTATATACATTAATGTAGTCAGAAGTCAAGAACTTTTGACTTTGCAAACTGATTTAATGGCTTATATAGAAAGCAACTTGGCAATTGTTGACGAAGTTTCTAAAACCCGCCCTTTTGCGCCCCATATAACGGTTGCATTTCGGGATTTAAAAAAGCAAGACTTTCAAGCTGCTTGGCCAGAGTTTCAAAAGCGTCAGTTGCATTTTGAGTTTACTGCTGACAAATTAACCTTGCTGCTGAACGACGGTAAGCGCTGGGATATTAAACGAGAGTTTGCTTTTTTCTCTGGTAGTAATTGAGCAATGTATTTGTGATGAACGTTGGGAATATTTGACATCGCAGCTAATTTTATTTTGAATTAATTGGTGATTTATATATTCTGTTTTTTACCTAAGAGTGAAGATGAGTTTTTATATGTTGTCAACGCCAGAGAGTCCGTTAGCTAGTACTCTACCAGATTAATTTTGATAAGTTCATAGTGGGTAGGGCAGTAGGGATGCACAGATAGATGTGCGCCGCTGCTACGTAGTATCATCAATAGTTGAGAATAAGCGATCGCTTATTCTTTTTACTGTATGTGTAGTTGCCTACGCTGAATGTCTCCTAGTAAAGCAACTTGTTGTCACATATCACTTAACTTTTGGAACGCCTTGCAAATAAGATATGTTAGATTTGTTTATTTCTACTTACTTAATTTTTGTAAAACAAGATACATTAAATGGTAGTTTAGTAGCAAAGGAACCAAAAAGTATGGCTATTAGTAGCCCTGAAGTCATCCGTCATATATTGATTGGGTTGGGATATTTAGCCCCTGAGATCGATCCGAAGCCGGATCTGACTAAATTTGCTCCTTGGAAGCGCAATAATAACTCATTGACAGACGATCCTACTGAAGAAGCAATTAAAAAGTTTCAGAAACAGTACTCACAAAAACTTGTGGTCAATGGTAACGCTGATGCCGAGACTCGAACTGTAATGGAAGATACAGTCAAAGGGCTTCAGAATAGATTGAAGTTTCACGGTTTTGCAAGCAATGCCGAAATTCCTCAAGACAAGCCTTTTTATGGCCCAGCTACTTATACAGCAGTCAAGAAATTTCAGAAATCTCAGGGTTTAACTGAAAATGGCATTGCCACTATTGAACAGCGGCAAATTCTACAGCAACCTAGCCTAACAGATAAGCCGCAGCCGCAGCCACAATCACAACTCAAACTGATAGATTTGTGCTTTCAATTCAAAAAGAACCCTCAAAATCCTTCTTACATCGCAGCGTTAAATAACTTACAACAAAACCTACCCAAAGACGTTTTACACAAAGTTACTAACAAATGGAGAGGGACAAACGATCAAAATCCTGAGATTGTCAAGCTGACGAATGTGTTCACTTATTATGATGACAACAATCAAAACCATCGTGATGCACTAAATCACCTACAAAGTCAGATTACCCCAGCTATCTCTCAAGCATTTTTAAGTCTTTGGAATAAAAAGTGAATAAATGGAAATAGGATGTATGGCAAAGTGCTGTTAGGGTTAGCGGGGCTTTAGCCCATGCTGATAACGATTACATCTGAGGTTGCTCCCGAACAAGGGGAAAAATCCCCTTGTTTCATCAAACTTAATTTTGGATCTGTACGATCTGAGGAACCTTTTTTCGATCTACTTTAGATTTGAACCTGTAGCTAATTTTATTTTCGACTAATTGGTTATTAATATATTCTCTAACTATAGGTGACAGAGAGAAAAGGGCAGAATTTTTATGAACTAGCGATCGCGGCAGTTCAAGAGTAGAGGGCAGTTTTCCTCCTGCCTCCTGCCCTCTGCCTCCTGCCTTCGTTGATAAAATGACTTCTCCGATGTGGCGTTAGCTTTGTGGCGATCGCGGGCTTAACTCATTCTACGGCTACGAAAACATCCCTTGGCTTCCGATATGATTTTCTTGCATTGCCGCCTGCCGATTTTTTTTTGAGTTAGACACTGTTCATACCTGGGCACAACATTTATTTTCCTTAAACAGTCGATAATGTAAATAAATGTAAAAAATTCTCAGGCAGGATAAAAGCATCTATGCGTGTAATTTTAATGACTGGTAAAGGCGGCGTGGGCAAAACTTCTGTTGCTGCTGCAACTGGACTCCGTTGCGCGGAACTAGGCTATCAGACATTGGTTTTAAGTACAGATCCCGCTCATTCCCTAGCAGACAGTTTTGACATGGAACTGGGACACGCACCCCAGAAAATTCGCCCAAATCTTTGGGGTGCAGAATTGGATGCGCTGCAAGAACTGGAGGGAAACTGGGGTGCTGTAAAACGTTACATTACCCAAGTTTTACAGGCAAGGGGTTTAGATGGGGTACAGGCAGAAGAATTGGCCATTTTACCAGGCATGGATGAGATTTTTGGCTTGGTAAGGATGAAACGCCATTACGATGAAGGTGAGTTTGATGTTTTAATTATCGACTCAGCGCCCACTGGTACTGCACTGCGCTTGCTGAGTTTACCTGAAGTCGGCGGCTGGTATATGCGCCGTTTTTACAAACCATTTCAAAACATCTCGGTAGCACTTCGTCCTCTGGTTGAACCTTTTTTTAGACCAATTGCTGGTTTTTCGCTACCAGATAAAGAGGTGATGGATGCACCTTATGAGTTTTATGAACAAATTGAGGCTCTGGAAAAAGTATTAACAGACAATACTCAAACCTCAGTGCGTCTGGTAACAAATCCCGAAAAGATGGTGATTAAGGAGTCTCTGCGTGCCCATGCTTATCTGAGTTTGTATAATGTTGCAACAGATTTAATAGTGGCTAATCGAATTATTCCTAGCGTTGTTCAAGACCCATTTTTCCAACGTTGGAAAGAAAGTCAGGAGCAATATCGCCAGGAAATTCATGATAATTTCCACCCTTTACCTGTGAAAGAAGTTCCACTTTTTTCTGAGGAAATGTGCGGATTGGCTGCATTAGAACGCCTGAAGGAAACTCTCTATAAAGATGAAGATCCGACTCAGGTTTATTATAAAGAAACGACGATGAGAGTCGTGCAAGAGGAAAACCAATACAGCTTAGAAATTTATTTACCTGGTATTCCTAAAAACCAAGTTCAACTCAGTAAGAATGGAGACGAATTAAACATCACTATTGGCAACCATCGGCGCAACTTAGTTTTACCACAAGCCTTAGCAGCACTACAACCAGGAGGGGCAAAGATGGAAGATGACTATCTGAAAATTCGCTTTACTGACAATATAAGAGTTTAAGTTTATTGCTTCGGCAATGTTTGACAAAAACTCAAAATTCAAAAGCAATAATCTTTTATTGTAGCTAGTACAGACGCATTTTTTTAGCGTCTGTTTTTGTGATGTTTTGATAAATTTTTAGAAAAGGTAAATAAATATTTTTCTTAATGGTTTGACCGTAGTTTTACTGAAGACAAATTACTTACATAAATCTCAAAATGGAATTAGATTTTATTATGTCAATTTTACAAATTATTAATTGATTTTGTTATAAGCAATGACCTCCAAACCTGAACAAGATTTATCCTTGTATCGTCATGAAGAAAGTTTACTCCGCCGGATTACAAACCGTATCCGACGAAGCTTAGAGTTTGAAGAAATTATCACAGTGACAACGGCAGAGGTGCGATCGCTCCTAAAAACTGACCGAGTGATGATTTACAAATTTCATGCCGATGGCAATGGTCAGGTCATTGCTGAGTCTATCTATAATAATCGTTTACCATCATTACTGGGGCTGAATTTCCCGGCTGATGACATTCCACTCAACGCCCGCGAACTATTTGTTAAATCACGGGTGCGTTCTGTTGTAAATGTTGATACTCAAGAAATTGGTCAAATTCACTTGCGTGACTTGGATAATGGAGAAACTATATCAGAGGAGATTCGTTACCGTTCTGTAGACTCCTGCCATATTGAATATTTGAAAGCAATGGGGGTAAAGTCCTCTGTAGTAGCCCCTATTCTTTATCAAGATCAACTTTGGGGGCTGCTGGTGTCTCATAATTCCCAAGAGCGTTTGATTTCAGAATATGAACTAGAAGCAGTACAAATGGTAGTCGATCAGCTGTCAGTAGCGATCGCTCAAAGTTCCCTGCTCACTCAAGTCCGCAAAACAGCCGAACAAGAAAGGATCGTAAATCGCATTGCTACGCTGCTGCATTCACTACCGACGATTGTATTACAACCAGCCCTAGAAGCGGCTGTTGCTGCCTTTAATGGCGTTGGTGGCAGGCTTTGCATTAGAAATGAAGCTTTTGATTTCCACAATGGCAACGTGACTAACTTAACAGAATGCTTAATACCAGGAAATACTTGTATCAAGCTTTATATCTGTGGACAGCAACCTGTGATGCCAGAACAAACTATATATCCACTCATAGAGCAGTATAGTGTCTGGCAAGAACACTACAAGTCCGGTAAATACGATGTTTGGCCGATTTTAGATATATATAACACTCCTGGCTTGCGAACTTTGCAAGTTGCTTTTCAACCAACTAAAATTCGCAGCATGTTGATGATCCCACTCCAATATCGTCAGCAGTTACTGGGCTATTTAAGTATTTTCCGCAACGAAATAGAGACAGAAACTCTATGGGCGGGGCAGTATGACAGCGATCAAAGGCAACTGTACCCCCGACAATCCTTTGAGGTTTGGCGCGAATCTAAAAAAGCACAAGCTCAAAAATGGACGGCTGAAGAAATTGAACTGGCTAGAAACTTGGGTAAACACTTTGCTTCAGCAGTTCAGCAGTATGAACTATACCAACAAGTACAAGTCTTCAATGAAAATTTAGAAAAACAAGTTAAAAGACGTACAGTTGAGTTACAACGGACATCTGAACAAGAACAGGCTGTATTTAAAGTTATTGCCGAGATTCGAGAATCTCTGGACACAGATACTATTTTTCAAACCACTACTAAAGAAGTTTGTCAATTAATCAAAGCCGATCGCGTTTCGGTTTATCGTTTCGATTCTAATTGGGGTGGTGAATTTGTCGGGGATTTCGAGGCTGCTAGTCCATATTGGTCGAATGAGTCCGAATTAGGTATTAATACAATTTGGAATGACACCTACTTACAAGATACACAGGGAGGACGTTACCGCAACAATGAAACATTTGCAGTCGATGACATCTACAAGATGGGATTTGCTAAGTGTCATATCGACAATTTAGAGCAGTTTCAAATTCACGCTTTTGTGCTTGCTCCGATTTTTGTTGGGCAAAAACTTTGGGGTTTGCTAGCAACTTATCAACACACTGGCCCCCGGCAATGGAAAACCTCTGAAGTTAACTTTCTCAGTCAGATTGCGGCTCAAATGGGGGTAGCACTCCAGCAAGCTGAATTACTTACTCAGACACGACAACAGACGTTAGATTTGCAGCAAGCAGCAGAACAACAACGGGTATTGTTTGAAGTTGTGGCAAAAGTTAGGGAATCTCTCGATCTAGATGCGATTTTTCAGACAACCACCCAAGAAATCTGTAAATCATTACAAGCGGATCGAGTTGCAGTTTACCGCTTCCAGGCTGATTGGAGTGGTGAATATATCGCCGAGTTTGTGGGTGATGGTTGGATAAAGCTAGTAGGTTCTGATACCAAGACAGTTTGGCAAGATAGCTATTTGCAGGAAACCCAAGGTGGGCGATATCGTCACAATGAAACCTTTGCAGTTGATGATATCTATGAAGTTGGCCACTCTCAATGTCACATTGCAGTTCTAGAGCAAATTCAAGCCAGGGCTTATGCGATCGCACCTATATTTATCGGACAACAGCTATGGGGCTTGCTAGCAGCTTATCAGAACTCTGCCCCCCGTCATTGGGAAGCCTCGGAAATTAAATTTATCACTCAAATTGCCAATCAGCTTGGGGTTGCGCTCCAACAAGCTCAATTGCATAATCAGACCAAAGAGCAGACAGAAAAGCTGGCTTTAGCTCTGAATGATTTAAAGCAAACTCAAACCCAACTGATCCAAACTGAGAAAATGTCCTCATTAGGTCAACTGGTAGCTGGTGTTGCTCATGAAATTAATAACCCGGTGAACTTTATTTATGGCAACATCAATCATGTTAATGATTATGCCGAAGATTTACTCGGTATATTAGACCTCTATTTGCAAAATTGTCCTAACCCCAACCCTGAGATTCGCGATCGCGCATTTGAGATAGACTTAGAATTTCTCATTGAGGATTTGCCCAAAACCTTATCTTCTATGAAAATTGGCATCGATCGCATCCGGCAGATAGTCTTGGGTTTACGGAATTTCTCCCGCCTCGATCAGGCAGAAATGAAGCCAGTTGATATTCATGAGGGCATTGATAGCACCTTGCTAATTTTGCAGCATCGCTTAAAAGCAAAACCGGAAAGTCCGGCGATTAAATTAGTTAAAGAATACAGCAACCTTCCTTTAGTAGAGTGCTATGCCGGGCCACTGAATCAGGTCTTTATGAATGTTTTGAGCAATGCGATCGATGCTCTAGAAGATTATAGAGTGTCTACATCAAAACCTCATAGCAGTCAAATTACGATCCAGACTGCGATCGCAGAGATGGAAGGGAATATTAAAAGCGTAGTTATTCGCATTGCAGACAATGGCCCAGGAATACCCGAAACCCTAAAAGCAAGAATTTGCGACCCATTTTTTACTACTAAACCAGTGGGTAAAGGCACTGGTTTAGGGTTATCAATTAGTTATCAAATTGTCGTAGATAAACATGGTGGTGTGTTTAAATGTGATTCTCAGCCAGGGTTAGGTACAGAATTTTGGATTGAAATTCCGGTTAAACAAATTCGTCATTAGTCATTGGTCATTGGTCATTGGTCATTGGCAAAGACTTTGACCTTTAGCTAAACCGTATTGCTCGATCTCCGACTTTTTGAAGAAGTTGGGGATCTAAATCAGGGTTAAAAGACATTTCATTCTAGAGTAATATCATGTCCGCATAATTAGTTATGCTAACCACAGTCATTGCACCCCTCCCTGCAAGCGGGGAGGGGAGACAAAGCGTAGCTTTGGCGGGGGTGGGGTTCTTCGGGTTTAATAAGCAATCAAGCGGAAACGATCTAATTGGATTTTTAGTCGATAAATAACCTCTAACTTCTAAGTTGCACAGGCATAGCTAAATAAGTCATTTTCAAACCACCCAATGGTGTAAAAATAACTGGAGTCAGGCTTTGATTTAGATGCATTTGAATTTCAGAAGATGGTAATTCTTTTAAGCCTTCCATCAAATATTTAATGTTAAAGGCAATTTCAATATTTTCTCCAGAAATTTGTGCCGGCATTGACTCTCTACCACTCCCCACATCTTGAGCTTCACAAGATAAGGTAATTTCTTGAGCTTCGCTATCAATACTGACCTTGACAATATTATTTTTCTGATCGGCTAGCACAGCAATCCGTTCCAAAGTGCTGACGAATTGTCGCCGTTCAATTGTCACTTCTCGCTCAAATTGACGCGGAATCAATTGTCGATAAGCAGGATATTGCCCTTCTAATGTGCGACTAGTCAAGCGTTGATTTTGCCACGCAAAGACAACTTGACCTCGATCGAAATATAAAGCTACAGGTTCATCTGATGAGGCGCTATGAGCTAGCATTCGTTGGAGTTCGCGTAATGCTCTCGCTGGTACTGTCACCTCTAATTGACTAGTTCCACCTAAAGGACGTTCGTTGTTAGTTTCTACCACTGCTAGGCGATGTCCGTCGGTAGCTGCAAATTCTAGGGTATCTTGTTTAACTGTTAAATGGACTCCTGTGAGTACTTGCTTAGTTTCATCACCACTCGTCGCAAACAATGAACCCCGTAATCCCTCAATTAATGCGGCGGTGGTGAGATGGATTACTTCGGTATTTTCAATTACAGGTAGTTCGGGAAATTCTTCAGGCCCCATTGCTCGGACTTGGTAATGTCCACTCTTGGGTGTGAGTGTGACTATTAAACCTTCTCCACTGGATGTTGCACCTGTAAGGGCTGATTCATCGTCTAAGGTGATTTCGCCTTCTGGAAGACGAGAGGTGATATCTACAAGTAACTTAGCAGGAAGTGCGATCGCACCTCCTTGCCATACCTCTGCGTTAAAGCTGGTGCGGATTCCCAAGCTGAGATCGAAGGCTGTTAAGCTGACTTGGTTAGTTTCAGCATCCGCTTGTAACAGCACATTAGCAAGTACTGGATGAGTTGGTCGTGAAGGTACTGCACGACTGACGAGTGAGAGGTTTGTACTGAGATCGCTTTGGGAGCAAACTAATTTCATAAGTCAGATTCAGCTGGTGAAGGATATCGTAACATCCTTCGCGTCTAGGAAACTACGTAAGCTAAAGCTAACAGGAAAGGTAGTTTGCACCCCGCCAGTAGGCATGGATGTTATGGAGTTCATCTGTTGTCAGGGTTTTTGGTGCGATCGCTATATAAAATGTGGTTTAAATAAACAAAACTATCTAAAAAAATGAATTAGGCTAAAACCCTATTCCTTCTCGTATCCTAATTCCTGCTCCCTCTTTATCCTGACAACAAATATTTCCGCCGACCTGCTTAGTTATCTTAACTCTCTACTTAACTGTCTTAACTGTCCTTGTCTTCTCCTGCTGCTGCTGATATGATATTATGACCGGAGATTATATAGCGTAAAATACGTATTGAAAAAAAGCAGTATGTAGCTTTCCAAAGAGTTTTATGCTGCGAGAGAAAATACAAATTTATCTGTGATTTTCTCATTCACCTAATTGAAAAATGTTAGTGCGATCGCTCTCCTAGCTACTAAGTTACCTTGCTAGTGTTGGTATATTTGCTGAAGATAGGTCAGGCTACCTTGAGTTGACACCCCTTGCTGAATCTTTGCAAAGCGATTGGAGTAACTAACTACGTGTCTACGCTCTCGAGTCTGGTCAAATTTGGGAATTTTCTCAGAGCGCCATTTTTTATAGACATACTTACCCTAAAATATATTCTTATTCAGCAAGAGCTAATCAGTAGGCTTCTCGATCTTAATCTTAAAAATATGGATTTATTAATTATCTTGGCTGAAGTCAGTCTTGTAATCTTCGTTTTCCTTTTAGCGAACTGGCTTCTAAACAACGTCTTCAAGCAAATTAAGAAAAACTCCCTAACTAGAGGCGAGGGAAGAACTATCAAAATTCTGCATCGAAATATTAATGCGTTTTTAATACTCACTTGTTTGCTAATCTGTATTCTGATTATAGGTGCTAATGGTTTTCTACTTTATCGAGGCGAAAAAATACAACAATATACACTCTTATTAATTGAGCGTATCCCATCAGCATTTTGGGTAACTTTAGGAATTGGTAGTGCTCAGAGCATTGGTATTTTGATTTTAGCGGCAATTATTCTGAAATTAGTAAGCTATTGCTTTCAGGTAGCTTGCATTCGAGCTAAAAATATTGAACAAAGTACTACCGACGATCAAAGTATTGATACTTTCTTTAACAACCTCAATAGTATTGTTACTGCTGGTATCTGGCTATGGGCTGTTATTTTGTGTACCAAGTTTCTCAAGGTACCAGTAGTAGTATCTGAATATCTGTATATACTACTGCGGATCTATCTAATCGTTGCTATTGGGTTACTTATACCTAAAGCAATTACTGCTATTGTTGATAGCCTAGATGCTTTAAGTATAAGATATTCTAGTCCTGATAACATTTTAAGATTTTACGATCGCCTACGACACCTAATCCCTTTTTTGAAGCGGTGTCTAGAATTTGTGATTTATATCTGCGTAGCGACATTAGCGATCCAGCAAGTTCAATTCATCGCCTATATTGCAGTTTTCGGGCCTAGAATCGTTAAGATAATCGGAATTATATTCATCAGTCGTGTTTTGTTTGAGGTCATTTACTTACTTATTGAAGAGGTATTATTCAAAGACGGAAATTTCGGCGACATTCAAACAAGCAGACGTCTTACCCTCGTTCCTCTCATTCGTAGTTTTTTACAATACTTAGTTTATTTTGGTGTTATTGTTTCCATCCTTTATACCCTCGATATCAATCCCGCTCCCATACTCGCTGGTGCAGGTATTCTAGGTGTCGCTATAGGTTTTGGGGCGCAGACATTAATTAACGATATAGTCTGCGGCTTTTTTATTCTGTTTGAAAATTATTACTTAGTCGGTGATTATATCCAGGCTGGGAAAGCGGAAGACAAACTTGTAGAGGGGTTTGTAGAAACTATTGAATTGAGAACAACTCGTGTCAGACACCCAAATGGTCAATTACAAATTATTCGTAATGGCGATATTGGCTCAATCACCAACTACTCTAAACAGTATATTTTTGCAGTGGTGGAAATTAGCGTGCCTTATGAATGTAATTTAGCTCATGTCTACAAAGTGATTGAAGAAGTAGGAGAACAGTTAAAAGAAAATGATCTTGCTGTACTTGAACCTACGTTGGTAGATGGAGTAGAGAGCATCGGAGAGTCAAATTTATTGCTACGGACGTTAACGAAAGTAAAACCAGGAAAGCATCTTCAAATACAGCGCGTTCTCAGGAAAATTTTTACTGATGCTTTCATGCGAGAAGGAATTACGATTCCTCTACGTGTTGAAAATAGCGAATCTTAGAATTAAGGTAAGTTTTTGTAAACTTGTAATAATGATAGGATGTCGAATATGAGTTGCTTGTAGCTTTAGAGTTGATGTTTCAAAGACAACAACTCTAGTACATCAGCCCTCTTTATTCATAGTCTTTTTTTAGCGAAGGTATTGTAAAAATGGCGAAAGAAATAGAGCGGAAATATTTAGTTAGAGGAGATAGTTGGAGAGGATTAGCCGAGGGTAGTGTATATCGTCAAGGATACATTGCCACACAAGACAAAACAACTGTACGTATACGTATAGCAGGTGAAAAAAGTTATTTGACCATTAAGGGCCCCAGTATCAAATATTCGAGATTAGAGTTTGAGTATTCTATTCCTGTGAAAGATGCTCAAGAAATACTTGAGACATTATGTGAACGTCCCTTTATAGAAAAAGTCAGATATAAAATCGAGTTTGGTGGTTTGATTTGGGAAATAGATGAGTTTGACGGTGTTAACAAAGGATTAATATTAGCAGAAGTTGAACTCAATGATGAAAATCAACAAATTGAACTACCAAACTGGATTGGACAAGAAGTTTCTGATGACTCCAGATATTTTAACAGCAATTTAGTAAAACACCCTTTTTCACAATGGTAATGGACTTCTAAATAAATAGGACTTACGCAAGAACTCTCTGAAACTCTTATTTCTCCGTGTCCTCTGCGTCCTTTGTGGTTCGATTTTCCGTTACCTGTAAGTCCTGATAAAAAATACCCCACAAGATTGGGTAATTTATTTGTTGGAAGTCCCCAATGGTGAAAAAATTGGGAATATCCCAATTTTGTAAAAAGACCTAACGTATATAATTCTGTCAGCACTGAACTATGTCCGCTATCTAATTAGAGGGATCTAAAACTTTTGATGCCGACAAGCGAACTTTTCAAATATCCTCTAATCTCGACTTTATCCATTTTTTGGCAACGCCCCTGATATTACATAGACTTCATACGGGTGGTTTAATTCGCTGGGGATTCATCCTAATTTCATTTCTGGCTGCCAAACTAATAAGTAAATATAGAACTAGGAAACTTATTAGGTGAGACTTATGCAACTGCTATCTTTGAGGAATGGCTTTTTAGTGTTAACCTTTAGTGCGATCGCTTCAGCCGGTGGGTTAATCACAGGCTGTACTAGTACTGCTTCCCAGAACCAAAGCCAAGCACCAAAGGCAACTACCACCACCAATGCTAACGACAAGCAGATGATGAATCACGGTGGTGGCATGATGAATCACAGTATGGGAATGGATTTAGGCCCAGCCGATGCTAATTTTGATTTACGATTTATCGACGCTATGATCCCGCACCATCAAGGGGCTGTGGAAATGGCTAAAGAAGCGCAGGTGAAATCAAAACGTCCTGAAATCAAAAAGCTAGGAGACAATATCATCAAATCGCAAAACCAAGAAATCACTCAGATGAAGCAGTGGCGACAAGCTTGGTATCCCAAGGCGGGAGATAAACCAATGGCTTACAACAGCCAAATGGGCCATCCGATGGAGATGTCGTCCGATCAAATGAAAGGCATGATGATGAGTCAGGATTTAGGTGCAGCTGATGCTGAATTTGATCTGCGCTTTATCAATGCGATGATTCCTCACCATGAAGGGGCTGTAAAAATGGGGCAAGATGCTTTAAGTAAGTCTAAGCGCCCTGAAATCAAGAAATTAGCTCAAGAAATTGTTAAAGCCCAAGAGATAGAGATTAAAGAAATGCAACAGTGGCGAAAAGCTTGGTACAAGAAGTAAACGAACCACAGAGACGCAGAGAACACAGAGAGAAGAAATAGAGAGGATATTTTCTTGGTTGGAAGTCCTTAAGGCTATTGTCTAGTGGTCTGTCAATTTTCTATTTGTGGATAAAGACGCTTGAGACGGATGCGGGCATCCTCTGTTGTGAACTGCCAATCTACGGAATGAGTGCGAATGATTACGCTGAATGTACCAAGCCGTTGTTTCTTGTTCTAAAGTTTCGCGATCGGGAATCCGAGGAATTTGCAGCGATCGCATTTTCTGCCAAAGTCACACTAACATCTGCAATCCGAGTCGAGCAACCTTTAAATATTGTCGGTGATTCCGATCGACTTTATCGTCTGGTTTCTAATTTAATTATCAATGCAATTCAATACACGCCACAATTTGGAAAGGTGACTGTTGTCTTAGAACGCGGTGAAAATTGTGCTGTTATTCAGGTTCAAGATACAGGTATTGGCATTCCCTACCAGGAACTGACTCGGATTTTTGATCGCTTTTACCGGGTAAATAGCGATCGCTCCCGTAAAACTGGCGGTTCTGGATTAGGATTAGCGATCGCTAAGGCAATTATTAAGTCACACCAAGGTAGTTCTTGTTGTTCTACCAAAAGAGCATTCCACCGTTCTAGTTGAATCCAGGAAGCATCTGGAGAGCGTTCTGCACCTGTTGATAGCTTAAACCCGGTACTAGAGCTAAAAGTTATACCTGTACCATTTTGTTCTGACCAAACCCACAACGGCCCAGATATATTACCTGCTCGGTTTCCTGTCTCAGAACCAGTAGGAGGCATAATTAGCAATTCTCCAAATTTATTGCGCTCAATGCGTAAGTCACGATTCACTTGACAGAATTCAAAAAATTGTTCGTCTGTCATTTGCATTGATGATGGAATTTGCAAAACCAAAGGAGATGAGAACATCGGGGTTTCCTCCAGCTTCAGATGCCTAGCCTACTGACTATATTCTCACGCAAAAAACAAAGACGCAAAATTATATCTTTGCGCCTTTGCTTTATTATCCGAAATCATTTTCAGATTTACTTGTTAGGCTGAGGAGTCATCCGCAGATATGGTTTTATTTCCTCGTAACCTTTGGGGAATTTCTCTTTGAGTACTTCTGGATCTTTGAGTGAGGGGACAATTACAACATCCTCTCCATCTTTCCAGTCAGCTGGTGTCGCCACGCTGTAATTATCAGTCAATTGCAGAGAATCAATCACCCGCAAAAGTTCGTCAAAATTGCGTCCCGTGCTGGGAGGATACGTGAAACTCAGACGGAGTTTCTTATTGGGGTCAATTACAAAAACCGAGCGCACTGTCACAGCCGCATTAGCATTGGGGTGGATCATGTCGTAAAGGTCAGCAACCTTGCGATCTGCATCCGCCAAAATTGGGTAATTAAGGGTGGTGCTTTGAGTTTCTTCAATATCTCCCACCCAGCCTTTGTGAGATTCTACGTCATCAACGCTGAGTGCGATCGCTTTGACATTACGCTTGTCAAATTCTGGTTTTAGCTTGGCAACTGTGCCGAGTTCTGTTGTACAAACAGGTGTAAAATCAGCAGGGTGAGAGAACAGCACAACCCAGCTGTCACCTGCCCATTGATAAAAATCGATGTCGCCGTGTGTTGAGGCTTGCGTAAAGTTGGGTACTGTGTCACCTAGACGGAGAGCCATGTGAGATTCCCTGTAGTTAGAAAGGCATATATATTCTAGTATGCCATCATGACATAAAACCCCGATTTCCCAATCGGACTTTAGCAGTTTGAAACAAAATTTTAGGTTGTCAGCGCTCTCAGATAAAGGACGAAAGACAGATAAAAACTATTGACTAAAATACACATATATGCTCTTAGTTAATATGTTTTCCCTATAGGTTTTTCCTTACATAGAGGATTGCCAATATCAGGGCGATAGCTGACTACAAGCTATTGCAAGTCTAGCCTGATTGAGTTGCAACATTTCCACATTATTATTGCAGAATTATGATAAACTTTGTCCGCCATAAATACAATATTTTGAGAAGTTTCTAAGTTGCTTGCTGAAAAGCTTGGGCAATAGCATTGCGGGCAAGTTTAGGTTGCAAGTTCCGATCGTAGGGAAGCGGACGCAAAAATTGCTGGCGACTTCGATCGGTTTTAAATTTTCCTGGCATGTAATTGAGATCGCGTATCCAGCTATAACGATCGGTAATCCCCCATGTAATTAGAGTATCAACATTAGCCGCAAAGCATAAATCGAGATATCGCGTGTAACTGTCAGCTACCATCCGGTCTAACTCTTGGATAGTGTTGGGTAATGGGAAATCAATGATAATATCTAATTCCGTAATTACTGGTTTCACTTGAAGATCGTTAAGTCTTTTTAAGACAGAACTAAATCCTTTAGCATCAAAAGGGTATGCAGTAGAAAACCATAGATGCGATTCTATACCTGCGCCGTCGATTTTAGCTCCATTATTCTTTAAGTATTCGATCAACGCTAACCATCGGTCTGCTCTCCATGAAGCGCCTTCCATACTACTCTCGTTTAGGTAAAATAGCTTATTACTATCAACTGAAGCCGCAAATTTAAACAATTCCAGAATATATTCCGGTGTTAATCCTGGAAGTAAACCATAGATAGCATCATTGGTTTGATTTGGATTAGCAGCGATAATTTCATTAGTAATATCCCAAGACTTTAAAACGGGGCTATTCTTATAATGTCCCATGACCCCAGTAACATGTTCTTGCAGTTGTTGCATTGTGGGGGGAAAAGAAACCCAGCTAGGTAATGCCTGATTCCAAAGAAGAGTATGACCGTGCTATTGCAAAGGCTATCTACCCCGGTCATCAAGGCGGTGGAATCTTAGCAACAATTTTATTAGGAATTATCGGTGCTTTTATTGGTGGTAGTTTGGGTGTATTTTTCAGTACAGGAACCTTGGCATTAGCTGCCCCCACTTTAAGCATTCCCGGTATTGCAGTAGCGGTTCTTGGCGCAATTGTCGCTGTTTTCTTGTGGAATGCGTTAACTAGCCGCAGTGCTTTGTAAGAAATTAAATTTGAATTAATTAATAGTAAAAATCAGGGAACTCATTTGACTATATTTTATCCCTGAATTGAAATAAAACAATAGCGCTTACCTATATTTAGGTAGGCGCTATTATTTGCAGTAACGTTTACAAGTTGCTAAACACTCACAAAAGAAACTTCCGTTCAAACTCTTGAATCGCCCTTGTCTCCTCCCACTTTTAAGAGCATGAATGGTAAAGCTTGGTAATCTCCAGTGGTGATAGAAATTCCTGTAAGTTTGGATTGCAAGCAACACCGAACTGAAGTGCCGCATTAATTATTTTTTAGCCTGTTTTTTTGTTTAAATAACTATTTTTATCTGCTTCATCTTCAAGCAGGATGGTGTTCAGAAGATTCAATTCGCTGGATGCCATAAAATAGCGATCGCTAAAAACTGTTTCTAGTTGTGTAAAAATCCGTCTACCTGCCACAGCTACCCAAGGAAATGTTCGATAGTGAGGTACTACGGGTATGATTAAGCCTTGAGGAGTTAGAGAGCGTCCTAGCGCACTTCTCCAAGCTTGCGGATCTTGTAATACCTGTTGGCGCATATCATCTTCTGATTGTTCATCCCAGAAATGGGGATAGTCTAGAGGTAAGCCAATAACTATGTTTTTAGTTTTTAATGCTTGACGTGTCGAAGATTCAATAACAAATCCCTCTTGTTCTCGACTCAATAGTTTATACAGTTCGTTGGCAGGACGTTTGAGTTTTGAGGGAAATTTGAACTTCTTGCTTTCGGCAATTTCTTTTAACGATCCTAAAAGACGACTGCTATTTTGTTTAACATCAGCTTTCCATGCTTCAAAGCTAAATATTTCTTCAGTTTGGCGATCGCTCCAATCTTCTATCCAGAAAGGGCCGATACAAGTTAGATTATCCGGTATCTGTAGCTCGTCGTTATCTAAAGATGGTAACAATCGGCTCGAAATTCTAGAAACAGTTTTGACCAAAGCTTGTAAAGTTTGATAATTTGCATAGGACTTAGCATTTCTCTCTAATGATTGACCTCTCAAGTCAAAATGTTTAAAGATGTTTCCAGTTAACAGCTCCGCTTTTTTCACAATTGCTTTTGCTTCTTGAGGATGACTATCGCTGATAAAAATTTTGGCTTCACGCAAGAAATCTAAGACATCATCAGACATTAAACGCAGCAATTCCTCATCGCCAACAGAGCCAACTGGGACAAATGCAATTCGGTTTTTATTAAGTCCGGCATCACCTTTGATGCGGGTGTGAATTGTAGAGCGCAACATTACCAGCAAAGTCAATAAATCGCTGGATTGACGCAACCATAGTCTTTTAGGATCAATATCCTCTCTTTCAATGATGAAATCATTGATTAGCATAACTAAGCGTCTATCTTTGTTATCTCCAGAAACTTCCATTCCGGTTTCTGGATCTGTATACATTCCTCTACCCCGATAAATTAATTGCGCGACTTCCATTAAAGCGGCTTCGATATTAAATCGGGGAATTGCAGCTACGATGCAATCTGTTTTCGGGAAAGAAACACCTCTTGCGCCTGAAGAAGTCATGAGAAAAACTCGAACTTCATCCCGTCGTGGCGGCTTGACTAATTGCAATCGCCGATCGGGTGATACACTTTGATCCAGAACCTCCACCTGTTCTCTGTTTACCAGAGCTTCTTTACCAGTGGTTAATTTTTCCTGCAACTGACGTAGAAAAGCTTTATCCTGAGCAAAGAAAATTAACTGCTCTGCTCCCTGTTGTAACCCATCCTTGATTTCTAAGTAGGCATTAGTTAGCGATTCCTCTTCTGATTTTTCTCGAATTGCTTGTCTAATTGTCTGCTCTGTGCCGTCACTGTTTTGGCCTGGTTTAATGTGCGACAGCCTAATACTGTAATCAATACTGAGTTGACTGGCGGGATAACTATTTGTCATGACGTGTAGCGTTGGGTGTCTTTTGGGGCCAATTTTTGTATGAGTACCTGTCACCCGAAACGGCGCTTCACCTCGACTTTGACTAATTAGTACTTTATCAGGAGCGCGATCGCCTGAGTTCAAAAAGCTATCCAACACAACTTCATTGCTGAGTGAGGCATCAGCAAGAATCAGCACAATTTTAAACGGAGATTGATTTGTATCAAACGGTTTAATAAATTGCTGTTCCAACCATTCTGCTAACTTACGGACAAAGGGCGCTCCTGCACCATCACCAGTAAGTTCATCTACCATGACAACTATAGTGGGAATTCGCCCTGCAAATGCTGAACGTTCCTTTTTTCCAGGCTTAGTATCAGCTTTTTTTGCAAACAAATTATTGAAGGCATTAACTGTGGTTGATTGATCGTTAAGCGTCCGATAACCTTGGATAGCAGCAGTCATCACCAGTTGATTAACCTTGGGATTGGCTTCGAGCAATTTTCGGGCTGACTTTGCTATGGTACCCAATACACCAGGACTGTAAAGAGATTCTACGCTGTAATCCCTTTCGTTAAGACGGCGTTTAAATCGAGTCGAGCCGACTATATTGCAATCAATGTCATGTTCTTGTTCTGGATTGAGAAAGAAGATATTGCTATCAGGAAGTGTGAGTTTTTCAATACCATCGACAACAACGGCACTGTCGATACAGCGATCTGGAAAGTTGTTTTCCTGAACCTGTTTTTTATACCATTCGGGAGCCGCAACAATCAAATTTTTATTGCTGGTGATGGTTAATATGCCAGTCGGATGATTGTTTTCTCTAGCAAGTTTGTCGGTAACATCTCGATTAATTACAACTCGCGGACTGAGATACAAAAATAAGAAACCTTGAGTCTGCTGTTTGAGAAATTTCATCACAGCAGTGGTTTTACCAATACCCGGATTTCCTTCCAAAGCTAGGACGTTAATTTTACCGACTTGAGCAGAAGTTATACCAGCAAATACTGCTGCCTCGTGTACTTGTCGCAGAGGAATTGTTGCCTTATCTGGATTGATTTCATTGACAAAATTAGCTATTTGTGTAATTGGATTGCTTCCAAAAAACTGATGTAATGCCTCGTTGTCTTCAATAGATGCGATCGCCTCAGCTTTGCTAATTTCACTCATTGGATTGTAAAAATCCGTCACATTCTCCTGAAAGAGAAAGTGAGAGTATTGTCCTAGAGTTGGTTTTTCAGCTAGATGTTGTGCTTGTTCTTTAAAAGCAGACGGTAGCGATCGCACTAGCTTTGTGAACACCAAACGAATTTCTGCATCTAGATCGAGTGGCACATCATCATCTGAATGTTTAGCCTGGCAATATGCTTTTCCCAATGATTGCATTAACTTGGCTCTAGTATCTGGTTCAGGTTCCACACTAGGGTGTTGACTTTGAGAGCTTGAGAATGGTAGCTTCTCATGCAAGAACTATGTAGCGTGTAAAAGTCAATGCAAGAGTTTAAAAGCCCAAGCACCAGATTGGCAAGGCTATTTCACAGGGGTCGAGACAAGCGACTGCATGATACTGCTTATTTTCCTCAGACGATCAAGAAGAAGGATTAGCTATTTCAGATATTGATTATCTAATCAAAAGGGCAGATTATCAAAGTCATCAGGGATAGATTTAAGATAATTCAAGAATTGAGTTAATTCCTCCAAACTTAACTGTTGGCGGGATATCTTATTAAAAGTTTGCTGCAAATACTTACGTCCTTGATCTATATCCCAACCTATTCGCTCTATTTCCTTATCTGTTTGAGCAATTAAATCACTTTGTTGACTTGCAAATTTCGGAAAATCTATCACACCCGCAATGAGTTTCCAGCAAGGAGGTTCACCTTCCCAATTATCATGTGCCCAAGGCATACCCAAGCTAACTGTCACTAAATAATCATTTGTGATTTGGTATCCCGTTTCTAGTTTTTCAATAAATATAGGATCAGTAATTTTAGCATCTGTTAACTTTTGACCAGAAGCAGTTTCTAGCGAACCTTTCCACTGCTTAATTCCTTGAGACTGTACAGACAAATTGACAACATGAAGCAGTTGTAGTGTACGTCTTTGCCGAAACGGTAGAGATTGGAGTTCAGACACATTGACATATTTCTTCCGATTATGAAGAATATAAGGATAGTTTCCACAATATTGAAATACATCAGTCGGTTTAGCTTTGCCTAATAGTCTCCATTCTCCTGATAGTATGGTTAAATTCTCACTTTCAAAGTCAAAGTTATTACCTTCATCCGCTAAAGGTATTTCTAGAATGTCTAATAATTCTGGTTCTCTCCTTTCCACAAGTCGAACGTCTCTTGGGACTCGACCATCATCAGAATAACCGTCACGAATACATACTGGACGAATCCAATTACCAGTATCCAAATCAATGCCAGCAATGCAACGCTCGCCATTTTTCTTAGAATTGGCAAGACAAACAATTTTCTTCAAAGATGGCATATTTTGACATTTCCCCACTTGCCATTTAAATATTCTGCTACTAAGCGACGATGACATTGATGGGGTTTAGCTTCACTACATAAAAGACATCCACCATCTAATATTTCTGGTTTAAATTTCTTCTCAATTTCTCGTTCAGCTATCAACCTAAGAAACTTCTGTTCATAAACTGCCCAATCACCTTTATTTTTCTTATACTCGTCTAAAATCTCTTTTGTAGGTGCTAGTTCAATAATGTGAGTATATTCAATATTGCCAATTTTTTGCAGAAAGTATTCTAAATCTGACTTTTTGGTAAATCCCGCTAATTGAGAGACATTATTCAGTCGTGTATCTATAACTCGCTTGACCCCAGATTTAACGAGAGTTTCAAAGAATTTTTGGGCGGTTTTTTGCGTAAAACCGATTGTGAATAAGTTAATGGAATTATTCATGTTCACTTCCTCTTTTTTCTACATAGGCAATTTCATCACCTTGTAACCTGTAGGCTTCTTGGATAGATTCCTCTTTTGATAGCAAATTATCGGGCTGATTATTAGATGGAATATCACCAAAAAGAGATAACTGAACTGAAGCTGGTACAAGAGCTAATTTTTTTAACCCATGTTTAGCTAATAATCTGTCTTCAAGCTTATGATGTGATTCTAAATCTCCATTACTTTTAATATGATTAATTGCCAAATTATGCTCACCTCGCAAATGTTGACAAACTAAAATCGCCCGATGGCAAACAATCGGATCTTTTTCTGCACACATCAGGGCAATATTATAACGTTTGACACCTCTGAGTACACGTTTAATCCCCTTGCTGAATAACTCAGTAGCAGCAATCTTTTCATATACAGCTTTACCATCAACATAACACTCTGGATTTTCTGGTCTAGCCCCTAGTTCTTGCCCTAAAAATTCATAATGAATATTTGCACTTGAGAGGGAATCTTTAAGGATTGAACGGTTAAAGTGGGGTAAGTAACGGCTATAGGGGTGCGATCGCACATCAGCCAGAGCAGTTACATCATGGTTTTGCAAAAGCTCGATAAAAGCTTGAATGCTGTGATTTGAGTGACCAATAGTGAATAGTTCCATAACATAACACCAATTGCGGATGTAATTATCAATAGTATAGCTTTTCTTATCTTTTCCAATTCAACCACCCATAAGTATCATCGTCATAATATTTTTGAATAAGTCCACCACCTTAAACAGTGTTCAAAGCCTCATTCAATTTAGGTTATGTAAATAGCCAATACATAATTATAATATTCAGGTTATCAATTATTTTTTCATTGCCAAGACTTTAGCTTATTCTGATTCATAATAAAATTTTAAGGATTTAAGCCAGCGCGTTGAAAGATTGCGTGAGGGGTAATTTCCAATTCTGGTAGTAAATCATCAGTAATTATTTGATGAGAACGATAAGTAATCGGTAAGGAAGATGGCGCAAATACAGTTACAGTTCTAGCTTTTGTATCAACCACCCAAACACGAGAAACGCCAGCTTTCAGATAATCAGTCGCTTTTTCGGCAATTTCACCAAAAGTTTGACCAGGTGAAATGATTTCGATGACTAATTCAGGTGCGACAGGACAAGCTTCATCTAATAGCCAATCAGCAGGAAGACGGTTATGAGAAATATAGGTCAGATCGGCTACAGGCATCCAATCTTGTTGATTTCGTGTTAGTTTAATTGCCCATTCAATCACAACCCGACCTTTTGTTTGTGCCCATGCAGACAATAGTATAAATAAAGCACCAGTAGTCGAGCCATGAAAAAATTTTGGTGACATTTGATTATCTTTATACTTGGGTACAGCTTCACCGTTAACAAACTCGTATGTAATATCTCCTTCGGGAAGTGCGAGAAATTCTTCTAGGGTTAGGCGTTGATTAGAAGACTGAACCATAGGTGTTATGTGGGTAAAAGATGCTTACTTTTAGTTTAGGCGATCGCAAATATTAGAGACTAAGCCTACTGAATCCTTATTTCCAGCATCTTCGACAGTGCTAACTGTGGGGGATGTAAGCATATAAATTACACGAGTCAATATTATTCCTCATAGTCTTGAAGTAAAGCAAGGCTTATGCAAAACTTGAGATCCTTCGCTTCTAGCCTACTTTTAAGGAATCGATCAATGGCGCGTCTAGCCCTGCTGAGTGTATCTAACAAAACTGGTATAATTGACCTAGCCCGTAGCTTGGTTGAAGAATTCGACTTTGATTTAATCAGCAGTGGGGGAACAGCCCAAGCACTCAAAGATGCGGGACTCCCTGTTACTAAGGTTGCAGATTACACAGGTTCACCAGAGATTTTAGGTGGCCGAGTCAAAACTCTACATCCCCGAATTCACGGCGGAATTTTGGCGCGGCGAGATGTCGCGCAAGATATTACAGATTTAGAAAATAACCAAATTCGCCCGATTGATTTAGTGGTGGTGAATCTATATCCCTTTGAGGAAACGATCGCTAAACCAGGGGTAACATTATTAGAAGCTGTTGAACAAATTGATATCGGTGGCCCAGCAATGCTACGCGCCTCATCAAAAAACTTCGCCCATCTCGCTGTATTATGCGATCCGGCACAGTATGACGAGTATTTGCAGGAATTGCGCCAAAACAACGGCGTGGCATCCCTAGAGTTTCGCCAAAAGGCGGCTTTAAAAGGATTTTCGCACACTGCTAGTTACGATCGCGCGATCGCATCTTACCTCACAGAAGCACAGCAGTACACCCTTAGCGGTACACAATTACAATCTCTGCGTTACGGTGAGAATCCCCATCAACCCGCCGTCTGGTATCAAACTGGTACTACTCCAACGGGATGGGCAGCCGCTACAAAACTGCAAGGCAAAGAACTTAGTTACAATAACTTAGTTGATTTAGAAGCCGCACGCCGAATTATTGCGGAATTCACTGATACCCCAGCAGCAACGATTATCAAACATACAAACCCCTGTGGTACGGCGCTGGGAAGCACGATTGCAGAAGCATACCAAAAAGCTTTCAATGCTGATTCTACCTCTGCCTTTGGGGGGATTGTCGCACTCAACCGTCCGATTGATGCGGCTACAGCTAGCGAGTTAACTAAAACATTTTTAGAATGTGTGGTTGCACCAAGTTGTGATACCGAAGCTCAAGAAATCCTGGCTAAGAAATCTAACGTGCGAGTTTTGACTCTAGCTGATTTGAGCAGTGGGACTAAGGATACCGTAAAAGCGATCGCAGGTGGTTTCCTTGTCCAAGCTAGCGATGACATCATTGCTGATACTAGTCAATGGCAAGTTGTTACCGAACGTCAACCCACCGACAGCGAATTAGCCGAATTGCTGTTTGCATGGAAAGTTTGCAAACACGTTAAATCTAATGCCATTGTTGTGACAAGCGATCGCACTACACTAGGAGTAGGTGCTGGTCAAATGAACCGCGTCGGCTCAGTAAAAATTGCTCTAGAACAAGCTGGAGAAAAAGCCCAAGGTGCAACTCTCGCCAGTGATGGATTCTTCCCCTTTGATGATTCAGTCAAAACAGCCGCAGCCGCAGGAATTACAGCCATTGTCCAACCAGGGGGAAGTTTGCGCGATAAAGATTCTATCATTGCTGCTAACGAACTGGGTTTAGTTATGGTTTTAACTGGTGTACGTCACTTTTTACACTAAGTCACTGCTGATATAGTGTGCAGTTAAGAAAGTGTCACACTATATACTTTCTTTATAATTGAACTAGTGATATCGTTTAATCGTGTGTGAGGAGCAAGTTGAAAATAAAAAGCGCCTGGGGTGGAAACACGGCAACACTCCCAAGCGCTTTTTAATTTTTCAGAAATGTAATTGCTGATGAAGTTTTGAAAATGTCACTCAATGTACTTGCCATTTGATAGAAGTAGTGATAGGGTCTAATCGTGTGTGAGGAGCAAGTTGAAAATAAAAAGCGCCTGGGGTGGAAACACGGCAACACTCCCAGGCGCTTTTTAATTTTTCAGAAATGTAATTGCTGATGAAGTTTTGAAAATGTCACTCAATGTACTTGCCATTTGATAGAAGTAGTGATAGGGTCTAATCGTGTGTGAGGAGCAAGTTGAAAATAAAAAGCGCCTGGGGTGGAAACACGGCAACACTCCCAGGCGCTTTTTAATTTTTCAGAAATGTGATTGCTGGTGAAGTTTTGAAAATGTTACTCAATGTACTTGCCATTTAATAGAAGTAGTGATATAGTCTAGTTGTGTGTGAGGAGCAAGTTGAGAATAAAAAATGCCTGGGGTGGAAACACGGCAACACTCCCAGGCATTTTTTAATTTGCGGATAAAAGTATAAAGAATTAGATTATTTAGTTCAGTTTTGAAAGTGTCACTCAATATACTCACCTTTTGATTGCAGCAGTGATAGTATCTATTTGTGTGAGGAGCAAGTTGAGAATAAAAAGCGCCTGGGGTGGAAACACGGCAACACTCCCAGGCGCTTTTTAATTCGGATGCAGGAAAAATTACTTGCAGATTTGCTGGAGTTATTGAGATAATTATCTACAGTCCAAAATCTAGTAAACTCCACCCGCAATCAAAACTATAAATTTAGGTGCAAATCAATCGGCTGACTCAACAAATTCAGTTCATTATCGAGATCGATCGATTGAAACAGGTGATGCGCCAAACCCTACTCATGGATGGGTCACGCCGGGAAAATAGTGCAGAGCATTCTTGGCATTTAGCTATAATGGCGATCGCATTAGCTGAATATGCCCCAGAGGGTGTTGATATATTCCATGCCATCAAAATGCTGCTAATTCACGATTTGGTAGAAATTGATGCAGGTGATACCTTTTGTTACGATGTGCAGGGTAACGACAGCAAAGCAGAAAGAGAAGCACAAGCAGCCTTGCGTTTATTCGGACTTTTGCCAGCAGATGGATGTAGGGAATTGCGTTTACTTTGGGATGAGTTTGAAACAGGAGAAACACTTACTGCTAAATTTGCCGCAGCCCTAGACCGGATACAGCCTTTACTGCACAATCAGCAAACTCAGGGTGGGACTTGGCTTATTCATGGCATTAGCCGCGACCAGGTGATGAAACGGGTAGCACCTGTAGAAAGTGGTGCGCCGGAACTTTGGCCCTTTGTCCTGCAATTGATTGATGATTGCGTCGCAGCAGGGTATTTAAAAGAGACTATTACACTCAAGAGTCAGGGTTGATATACCAAAATTTCTTCCCACTCAGATGAAGAAAGGGGTTGCAACTCTATCTGCACATCAAAATAATCACTAGCTGCGGCAACTAAAACTGCAATAATATTTTCCACACTCAAATTTTGAGGCAGTTGTCCAGTTGTAAAAGATTTTGCACCGAATACTTGAGCAAACAGTTCGGTATCAGGTTGCAAACGGATGGAACCATGTTGCAAAATTGTCCCACCACGTCGCAGTTGAGCGCTACCAATGATTTTAGTACCATCTGGCAAAACTAAATCTGCACTGGTTGCTGTACCAAAACAGTTAGGGTTGTGGATATAACCTCGCCCTTCTGTACCGTAACGTAATTCTACACCGAGCGATCGCCAGCCTTGAATTAAAAACTCACAAATTTTTTCGTACACCTGGAGGCGATTACCCGTAATTCCAGATGTGATTACAGCGTAAGTTAAATCACCTTGGTGTAACACCGCCCGTCCACCAGTCGGACGGCGCACCAAATCCAGTTTATCCCCTTGCCAAGTCAAATTTTGCCAATATTCAGGGTATTGGCGTTGATGATAACCAAGAGAAATGGCAGATGGCGACCAAGTATAAAAGCGTAGAGTTGACGGATGCTTTCCAGACTGGTGTTGTTCTAGTAACCATCGGTCAATCGCCATCTGCACATTGCCAGTCGCCTCTAGCAAAGGAATTAGTCGCCACACTTTAGAATTCAAGGGTTAGGAGACGCGATGAATCGCGTCTGTACAGGAGTTAGGAGAGAAGCGATTAGTCAAGTTGCACCAAATTCAGTTTGTAAAGCTTCATCGTTGTTATCTGCGATCGTTGCCACAATGGTAATCAGCCGAGATACTTCGCCAGGAGATAATTCCGCTAAGGTGCGTGTTGAAATCACAACCACTCGGTTCTCAATAATACCAAAACGCGCTTCAAAAGTGCTAGAGCAGTTCAACTCCAACAGATAACGCATCAATTTAGGTTCGTCTTTAGCAGGTAAATTTAGCACCGCAGACCAAACCGTTATGGTGTCTTCATCGGTTGTGCCGTTGAGTTGGACAAATACTTCCACACTTCCGTACTTAAACTTCCAGAGATAACCACCCTCTTGGGTACGGCTAACCATCGCACTATCATCTTGTTCTAAAGAGTCGATGACATTTTCAATTACTTCCAGATGGTTAACGCTTGTCGTCTCGGCGATTAACTCATTAACGGATTCGTTACTAGTTAGGGGTTCTTGGTAGCTTGTCATACAGATTTTTTTCTCGACATACTTGCTGTTTCATCTACACATACTTTATAACTTGTAGACGCAGTTAGTTTGAGCTTCCTTTTACAGATTCTCGATCTACTGTTGATTTCTGCAAGCTGCACACTCGTGACTTCCAGTAATGAGACAAGCTTTCCATATTCTGATACATTATATGCATAGCGAAAACCAAGCTAACAGAACCACGACAACTAAAGATATGGGGTTCTACTGAGAAATAGGTACATTGTGCCGCATCCTTGTAGTAGGTAAAATCTTTAAGATACTTGTTCAAAAGTCGCCGCAGGTGCGTCGGAGACTTTCAAAACGCCTGTGGAGAACCCATAAGACAAGCGAGCAATTTAGGCAGGGATCTATGAAGCAGGAATCGCATGACTAAAAGTCACGCGAGGTTCAAACTAGTAGTAGTATTGACCTAGAGCCTGGTGTAGACGTGGTTTCTAAACGCCTTTTTAACTGAAAAAAGCCTGCGTAGGCAGACTTTTTTCAGATGCCCGCAGACTTTAGTCTGTGGGCAGGTTCATATTTTTGTAGAAGATTTAAAGACTAATTTCAATCAACGTCTTTAACTGTTCTCTTCACTGCATTGCCTGCATCCTCAGCTGTGCGCTGAACATTTTTACCAGTATCCTCAGCCCCACGCTGAACATTTTTTGTTAAGTCTTCGGCAGCATTCTGGGTATTTCCCTTGAGATTTTCAAATCCGCGCTGAGTCCCTTTAACTAAACCTTCCCGGACTTCATCAGCTGAACTGCCGATATCTTCACCCAAGTTCTTCACTCTTTCACCAAGGGGTGTACCTTGTTGGAAATTTCGACCATATTGCTCTCGGCTGTCGATTCCCTTCTGCTCAATATTTTTTTGAGCATTTTTTACTAGTGCCTCAGCTTTATCATTTGCTGCCTTTTCATCTCTCGCTCTGGGATCTACATCACTAAAGTTATTGATTCCACCAGCCGGGGAGGAAAGAGGATAATCTTTTGTAGGATCGTATCGTTCGGTATTAGGTGCTTGAGAACCCATCTGTGGTGGCTGTGATGCTACTCCTGGAGCACCACAAGCTTGTGCAGTAAATAGAAATATTCCTACTAAAAGAACAGTTAAAACTTTCAAGGGACGAATGTTTTTCAGCCAATTCATTGCTTTTTTCATAGTTCTCACTCCTTGTATTTTTGCGATCGAGTTAGACTTCAACTAAGATAGCATTTGGAATTATTTTTGTATCCCAAGCATTCAGAAATGAATAATAACTTTACCTAATAATATAAATAGTGAAATAATTTTTACCTCTAGCGCAAGTCACATATTAATTAGTACAAAAGGAATAACTTTATCTAACTGTAGGAAGATATAAATTAAAATAATATGGTTGTCGTAAAAAGAACTACTTCAACCTGTTTGATGCTTCAAAAGCTTTGGGTATTATAAAATTTGAGGTATTCAGCCGTTGTTGCTCACCGTTAAATTACTAAATTCATGAAGCAATTTTTACGCTGGATAATTTTGGGGGGAACGCTGTTTTTTTTAGCCAAAGCCTTGAAGGATAATTGGATTGGAGTGACTGCTATCCACATAGATGGGGTAGGATGGGCAATTATAGCGATCGCTACAGGCATAACTTTACTAGCACATACTTGGGCAGGCTGGATCTGGACTTGGATTTTGCAAGAGTTAAATCAACCTGTATCATCTCCCCAATTTATCCAAGTTTACCTAAAAACGAACATCGCTAAGTATTTACCAGGTAATATCTGGCATTACTACGGGCGAATTGTCGCCGCCAAAAATGCCAATGTCTCGGCTGGTGCAGCTACCTTAAGCGTTTTGCTAGAACCCCTACTCATGCTAGCAGCGGCTTTAATCATCATTGTCTTATGCAGTAGCCAATTTGCAGCAGCTAATACTACCCTTGTTATCCAAATACTACAATTACTGAGTCTAGCTGTAGTTCTTTGTGCGATTCATCCTTGGTTTTTAAACCCAGTTATTCGTTTTTTGTACAGATTGAAAGCAAAAAAGTCTGTTGCTACCACTGAAGAAACTATTCCCTTAAGTCTTAAAAGCTACCCTGTACGACCTTTATTAGGAGAACTGGGCTTTATGGGATTACGTGCCACTGGGTTTATATTGACTATGTTCGCCCTAGGTTCGTTGAATCTGAATCAAATTCCTTTGTTGTTAGGGGCTTTTAGTTGCGCTTGGCTGTTAGGGCTTGTGATTCCAGGTGCGCCTGGTGGGTTGGGTGTGTTTGAAGCGACTGCATATCAACTTTTGCAACATCACTTTCCAGCAGCCGTAGTATTTAGTGCGATCGCTCTATATCGCCTTATTAGTATTCTAGCTGAAACTGCGGGCGCTGCCCTCGCTTGGTTAGACGAACGTCTTGCTAAAGCCTAAATTAGGCGACACTTATTTATGTCTATCTACTTTCATCTGTGAAAACACACGATAACCATCCAAATTCAACTGCGGATTACTGCTTTGTTCTTCTTCCATCTTAATCAAGTTATATTCTACGTTTTCTGCATAGATCGCAAAGGTGATATTAAAAATCTCCATAAAATTGATTACACCTTTACATTCATCTTCAGGATAGTTTTCGTAAAACCTAATCAAATGAGCAATTCGAGTTTCTAAATGCTTACGGGAATTTTTACAAATCAAAATAATTTTTAAAAGTATGATTACCAATGTTAAAGCATGACCTTGGGTAATTAATGAGATAAATAATGATGAAGGTTCTTTACCATTTTCTATTGTCAAGCAATCAATTACTCGATTACAGGTTCTCAAAAACAATTCTTTAGTAACAACTTCCCGATCGTAATCTTTCTTCCATGATGATAAAGTTTTTATAAAATGCTGTTTCCAAGTCTCTACTGATTCTTGTTTACCTACAGAGAGAAATAGGTATTTTTCGAGATTAATTTTAAATTCTTCCAATGTCTGATTTTGAGTTTGTTTAATAAATATATGGGCAATATTCTCATGACTAAAAACACCTCTTTTTAAAACAATCGCTTTTATTAAACGCAGAGCCTGGTCTCCCAAAACACTAGGATTTTTATAGCGGGCTGTGCTTGAAACGACAGATTGAGAACGAGCAATATACATTGCTAGTTCAAACTTAAATTTTTCTTTTATCTGTTTAGAAAGCTTTCTAGCAGCCTCTTGTTGCTCTATGGGATTATTCTTATTAACAGATTGATCGATTAATAAATAAGAACTATAGCGATTAGCCCAATGACCTTTAGATGATTCATCATATTTAGCAGCAAATAATTTCAATTCTTGGTAGTCTTTGCTGTTGACAAAATGTTCTAGCCAAGTTTTACAAGTTTTTACTATTGGAGCATTATTCTCCTTTATCTTGAGATTTTCATTAACAAATAAGTTAACTAACTCTTGGATATATTTATCTTTCCTATTACTTTTCCAATTATTAACTATGATGTAGCAGCACCGTTTTAATGTATTACATAGCTCTTGTTCGTTATCATCTAAAAAAACACTATATATTCCGGGGATATAATCGGAATCTTCTAAATCCAGCCCTTCTATAAATAAACCTTTGAATTCTCGTAAAACATCATCTGGCGACAAACTTTTGACAATTTCCATGAAGAAGCTATAAACCTCTTCTTGTGCAATTTGCACATTTGTCTGGCTAGAGTTAGACGTAACACTATGGGTATTTTCCTGACTAATTGATAAACTATTAGCGTTCATTCCAGTTATCAGGACAAAAAGGCTTCCTGTTCATATTATTATCAGCTTAACCTTGGCGAACAGTAGCATCAATCTATTCTTCTCAAATTCAGTAATCTTTTTACACAAATTTGATAAAATCCAACCATAAATAAAGTATTAAACCCAAATTGTCTAATACTTCATCAAATTATTCAGTGAAATTACTTAGCTTCAATAATTAAATCCAATACAAAATTATATGGGCGAGTTGATTTACCATTAAATACAACTCGCCCATATAATTTTATATAGGAGCCTTTTGGCATTTTCAATTTTAAGTGGGGGTGGAGGGACTTGAACCCACACGACCTATTACGGTCAACGGATTTTCATCCTCCCGCAGTTTTCACTGCTACCTGATGGCAATAGCCAAATCAGGTTTTGAGAATTGGACTCTCCCTTTACCCTCGACTTAACGTTAGGGTAGCTCCCGTCGGGTCTCTGCACCTTCCGAATAGTTAGGAGTTAAGAGTTTTAATTTACTCTGCACTCACGACTTTTTTCGGCTTGGCTCAGGATTGCCATGTCTGTCACCAGATTTAGGTTTCCCTGAGTTTGAGAGCTTCCACTTGAGGGATTTCTCCTTCAAGGCTCAGTTATCTAAGTCCGTAGCGTCTACCATTCCGCCACACCCCCGCAGGTGTTTGGTAATTAACTAGTATAGACCTAGTTATTTTTTGGAGGCAGCAAATACCGCCTTATCTATTCCACCATCAATTGTGTCTTTTGTCCAACTAGATTGAAAATATTTTTTCCAGATTGTGCGATCGCTTCCCAAATTTGGAAGTTTTTCATGTTTTTTCGTAATCAAACTGGATGAATTTTCGATTTTGTCTGACTAAAGCATTTATTTGTCGGCAGACTTACGATAGTAGCATAAAATTATCTTTTATCAATCAATCTGGATATAAAAAAGGAATTCTGGGGTAGTTATGGTGAAAGCATCATGACTATACTTCCCTGAGTTTGGCTGTTCAGCCTATGATGGAAAACAGATGCTTAAGACTTGAAAGTTATGATTGTAGCCCTCCTCTATCTGGTTTTGGCTGGAGCTTACCTTCTGGTAATCCCGATCGCTGTTTTGCTGTACCTAAAGCAGCGTTGGTATGTCGCTAGCTCCATTGAGCGTCTGTTGATGTACTTTTTGGTGTTTTTCTTCTTCCCAGGCTTGTTGGTTCTATCGCCGTTTGTAAATTTCCGACCCCAACGGCGACAAATTCAAGTTTAACGAAATTGGTAGGTCATAACTCTCATGCGACGGATTGACGCTATTGGAATTGGCTTAGGTGTTTTTATCGCCGGCGGCTTGGCTTATCTAGGATTCCAGCTAGTCGGTTTGGATAATCAAAAAGCTGGTATATGGAGCCAAGTCTTACTAGTCAGTGGATTAATTGGCTGGTTAGCGACCTATTTTTTCCGTGCGGTGGGACAAAAAATGACCTACCACCAACAACGGGAACAGTACGAGCAAAACTTTCTGCAAAAGCGGCTAGATGAGCTTACTCCCGAAGAACTAGCACGAATTCAAGCTGAAATAGAACAAGAAGAGCAATCTCAGGTGTAAAGTTATCATTGGTCAGTTGTCATTTGTCATTCGTAAATGACCAATGACAAATGACCAATGACAAATGACCACTGACTATTGACACTTGACTAAAATGACTGCGATTTCTGATTGCTTTGAAACCCTTGGGCGGAATCATGAGTGCGCTCTGATTCCGTTTATTACAGCTGGCGATCCAGATTTAGAAACAACAGCAAAAGCTTTGCAGGTTCTAGATCAAAATGGAGCCGATATTATTGAACTAGGTATACCCTATTCCGATCCTCTGGCTGATGGGCCAGTGATTCAAGCTGCTGCTACTCGCGCCCTGCAAAAGGGGACAAAATTGGAGCAGGTGCTGGAAATGTTGCAAGAGATTACTCCCAAACTGCGATCGCCCATTGTCCTATTTACCTATTACAACCCAATTCTGCATCGGGGAATAGACAAATTTCTTCAGCAAATCGCTGCGGCTGGGGTCGCAGGATTGGTAGTACCAGATTTGCCCTTGGAAGAAGCAGCAGGCTTGCTCGAACCAGCTAAGGAGATGGGAATTGATGTAATTTTGTTGGTCGCTCCCACCAGTGATGCGGAACGGATAAAAGCGATCGCTCATTCTTCTCAAGGATTTATTTATTTAGTCAGCGTCACTGGGGTGACAGGGGTGCGATCGCAACTGGAAAACCGCGTGTCTGATTTACTCAAACAAATTCGTGGTGTTACTGATAAACCCATCGGTGTAGGTTTTGGGATTTCTGAAGCCGCACAAGCCCGTCAAGTAAAGGAATGGGGCGCAGATGCGGCGATCGCGGGCAGTGCTTTTGTGAAACGGTTAGCAGAAGGGACTCCAGAGCAAGGACTAAATGCGATCGCCCAATTTTGCCAAAGTCTCAAGGCTGCCATCAAGACTACCAATACCAGTACAAATACTCCTCTTGATTAGACTGGTCAAGTAGATTAAAAAGTATAACAGCGCCGTTTTTCTACCCTTGTTTGATAGACAATTTGACCATTATGGTTTTGAATATTAACATCAGATATCATGATGTAAAAAAACTAGCTGATATAGTCGCTTATAGTTTGAGTATTATGTGAAATCAAGTAGGCATAATTTATGAGTGTGAGAGTGAGTCAGTCACAAATGATTATAGTTACGTCGCAATTGAGGAGCATAGGCGATGAGTGAAAGTATGGCGTTTATCGGCGGGGTCGCCGTAGCTGGGCTGGCGGCTCTCGTATTGCTCAAAGGAACAAATACCCCCCTACAACCTAACTTTGCTGTTGCTCCGCAAATGCCAGGGACTGTAGTAGCGCCAGGAATGCAGTCGCCAATGTATCCTTACGGCCCTTATGGGCAACCAGTGTATCCCAATCCGAATCAGCCACCAACTGCTGCTAGTGCTGACCAACGCCTAGAGATGGAGAAGCTGAATACACAGATGCAGTTGGAGCGTTTAAAAAACGATAACGAACAGCTGAAGGTTCAAAATCAACAACTTCAAGGCCAAGTTCAAAATTTCAATACTCAGCAGCAGTGGCAACAAGCCCAGCAGTATAACCAACAAAAAGCAGCAGCATTCCAGCCGCAGCAAAATCCTTCTTGGTGGTCTTCACCTATGCTTTGGGCTGTGGGAGGAGCAACTTTAACTATTGGTGGTGGTGTTGTCGTCGCTGGGGTATTGGCTTTGTTCTCACCACGGCAGCGTCCAGCCCGTACTGTACAAGTGATTCACCCCTACCAAGGAAATACACCACCCTTGGTTCCAGTCCGTCGTGCTGAGTTTCTTCCTGCTTCGCGGATGGAAGCAAGACGAGTTGAAGCCCCAGAATACGACGAAATGCATTAATCGCAAAAATCAAATTATAAATAAACACCGATTAAAAATCTCGTTTCCAGGTAGTACCTGGAAACGTTTTTTATTTGGTTGCTGCTGCAAATTGAGGAGGCAGAATCTACTTGTAGACGCTGGGAACGAGGTAAACACTCGTAACTGTTAAAAGCCGCTTTTCGGAGTTTCTGTGGTAGTGGGACTCTCTTTAGGGGCAGGTTGGTTAGTATCGGGAAGTTTCTGTTGGTTACTCTTCTGATTACCTTGATTTTCTAGTTTAGTTAGTGCCTGTTTTGCCAAATTTTCGGCTGCTTGTTTAAATAATGGTTCTATTTTGTTTCGCCAGTATTTAGTATTAGGCAATTTTTCTGGATGGTTTCTATAATCTAAAACTTTATCCCATTTACCATCATCTATTGCTTTGTTGATTTCATTAGATAACGCCTCAGCCTTAGCCCAATCGTCCTGCCACTGGGCAATCATTTTGCCCGTCTCTTGGATACCAGAAGCAGCATTTGCTGGAATCGACCTTAAAAGTGCGATCGCTCCAACTATATCTCCTGAATCATACTTCTTTTTTGCTTGTTCTATAGTATTGGCACTGTTATCATTAGGCTGCGATTTCCCCGCGTCGGAATTTGACCCCTTCGGCTTTTCTGGTAATGGAGTTACAACATCGCTAGATTGTGCTTTTGGCTTGGGAGTTGGTCGAGTCGCAATCAAAGTGCCATCATCTACAATCTTAGTTGCAATGCCTTTTTCGCGTAGGCAAGAAGCCCATTCTCCATTATTAGTTATCACATCCGAGTGTGCCCAAGCCAAACGACCAGATTTAAGTTTAACTTCTATCCAACCTCGTCTTGTTCGCTTGCCAGTCACCTCGAAACTGGTATTATCCGCAACTGTTTGCAGAACATTATCAGAATTTATCGAACTAGGTTCAGAACGAATATTAGAATTTCCGACGACAACAGCCGAACATTTATTTGCTAAAGAGGTATCCTTACCTGTCAGATTTAAAGCTAAATTTTTCACATTTGGATATACATTTGCTACCAAGGCAGCCGCACCACCCGCCAATAATATGCCAATTAATATTGGCCATGGGTCAGATTTACTAGAGTCTTGACGGGCAGGTTTGACAGGATTTGCTGGTGCAACTGCAACCGTTTGCAGCCGAGATACTTGAGGTCGGGATTTGATGGATTCTTGAAGTGGAGAAAGTGTAGGTACTGGATTAATCGCATCTTTACATGCTTGCAGTGCTTCCGTGGCGTTTTGGTAGCGGTCTTTGAAGTGATAACGCACCATCTTGGACAACACTGCCGCCAATCGGGAGTTTACGGTTACTGATTGCTGCCAAATGATTTCGCCCGTTTCCGGGTCTTCTTGCAATTCTGTTGGCTGTAATCCTGTTAATGCTTGAATGGCAATGATGCCGAGGGAATAAATATCACTGTTGGGGCGGGGTTTACCTTGCCCTTGTTCTGTGGGCATATAACCAGGAGTGCCGATAACCACAGTAGCAGAAGGTTGTCCGCCCACTGTTACCAGTTGTGTACGCAGTTGCTTTACTGCCCCAAAATCTACTAAAACTAACTTATTATCTGAAGCGCGACGGATGATATTATCCGGTTTGATGTCGCGGTGAATCACGCCTTGGCGGTGGACAAATTCGAGAATTTCCAGAACTTCTTGCAATAGTTGAATTACTTGGCTTTCACTCCAGCGTTTACCAAGTAGAAGTTCCTCAGCTAGGGTATGTCCTTCAATATATTCTTGTACTAAATAAAATTCTTGGTTTTCGTCAAAGTACGCTAACAGCCTGGGTATTCGGTCATGGTTGCCTAGTTTTTCTAAGGTTTCGGCTTCGCTGTTGAACAGGCGTTTAGCAGTATCAAAAACTCTGGGGTCAGTTCCGGGTTTGAGATGCTTAACAACGCAGATAGGGTTGCCCGGCCGCCTAGTATCTTGGGCAATGTAGGTTTGACCAAATCCTCCCATTGCGAGGACTCTAATTACTTGGTAACGATGGTCTAGTAGCTTGCCTATCATATTCCCTCCCCAGAGTTATTACCTAATTTTCCAGCTAGTAATAAATATCTCCAAATTTTCTTCAATGAAATCCGCTATCTTGAGAAAAGATTTAGATTAAAAACGCAGCTTTTTAATAAACGCAGACTGTTTCTTTTTCTTTTAGTGCCCCTGTTTATTACCAATGCCACCTAAAATAACAAACTCAGTTGGATGGCAGCAGGCTGAAATCCTCATGCAACCTGCTTTTATTCGTGTTATCGACAATATCCGCAAGTCCCTTGATGAATCTTCCTGGACGGGAACTTACCACGATGTCCTGATTTGGCCGCCTAGCACCACTGATGAAGTCAAAGCATTGGTGACTGAGTTGTTGCAAGCGATGGAAACTGCAACGCCCCAAGAAGCAGATGAAATCAGAGAGACTCTAGCTCGTCTGCCGATGCCCCATCCAGGATATCATCTCCGTTTGCAGCGTCAACAGCAAGAAGCGAGTATCGATTTATGGGAATTGTGTTATGAGGTGTGTTTTCTTGAATACAGTCCAAAAAAGGAAGGTGCTGATATTGATACTAGTTTAATCGATGAACTGGGTGAAGTGGATTGGTTGCGTTTGGATGCCAAGGCAAAGGAGTTGGTTGAACAGGCGTTTGCTCATTTACCAGAGAGTTGAGAAAATAAAGTAATTACTATATCTTTAAAATTTTGGAAGTAAATTGGTTATGAATGCTGAGGTGCTTCTTAGTTTGAAAAAGTGAAACTGGAGCAAACACTCCACAGCAGAAATGAAAGGTTATTGAAACATGGATTTTATCAACCAAGCACAGAAGTTGGCAGATACCATTAGAGATAAAGCTCAAGAAGCAGCCAGCAATGTAGTAAACGGGATGGATGAGGTAGTTGATGGAATCAAGAACGCTACTACCGAAATAACTACTTCAAGTGTCCATGCAGTTAATGATTTACAAAGTTTGTCAACCATAGCAACCCAGGCAGGTTTTCAAACTGTTCAAAATGTTAGTAAAACATTTCAACAAAATGCTGTTGCAGTTGCCACATCGAGCATGGTTATGGCTGATGCTTTGCAAAATTTACCTAAGACAGCTGCCGAATTAGCCCAAGAGATGCCCAAGATTGCAAATAGGCTGAAATATCGTGCTGGTGTTCGGGTGGGAGACTCACCTCGTTCTAATGCAGATGTCATGAAGCTTTTTGAGAAAATTCCTGGTACATCAAAGCTTGGAGCCAAAGAATATACAATTCGTCAATTTCTGAGAGATAAACATGGTAGCCACATCAATCCCCGTTCCAAAGGTGGATCGAATGCTGCTGATAATATCCTTTGGGAAGTAGGTGTTGACAATCTCCGTCGCGGAGCTAAAGTCATGACCGTTGGCGAACAGTTTTATATTCGGGTTTATAATGCGGTAGATTCTATTGTTACCAATTCTGGGACAATCGCTAGACTTGGCATTACTGCAACGGGAACAGCTATTCTCACCCAAGTTGTAGTAACGGCGATTTCCTACTCTTTGGATCTTTATCGGGGCGATATTACTGTCGAAGAGTATAAAAATCTAATTTTTGAAGCAGCAAAAGCAGCAGGGATTGCGACACCAATTGTTTTTTTAGTCTTGGTAGCTGTGTTAGCTTTATTTCCAGAATTTACAGTAATTTTGTCAGCACCAGTGGTTGTTGCAGGCTTCAATGCTTTACTTGGTATTAGTATTGCTACACCAATCATTCAATCGCTAGTCCGTCATGTCGAAGCTGGAGGTTTTGGGATAGAAACTGCTGAGGCTTACAAAACTGCATTTGATTAGTATTCTGAGGATAAGAGCGATCGCAGCCCTTAATGCCTTGCGAATTGATCCGATTCGTAACAGGTTCTCAACACAGCGATCGCTTGGCGGCAAAACTGCGAGAATTAAATATAGATCCAGATAGTATTTAAGCTCCTCGCTGTCTTGCTTATGCCTGGTAACAGAAATACTATGGATCTTCAGGAAAAACCCATTTTGGCGGTTCCGTCATTTTTTTTCGCAGACGTTCTTGTGCCAATTCTAACATTTTGTCTAGGGGAGTCTCTTCAATAAATTTTGCGGCTGCCTCTCTAAACTCAATGTTGGGGCATTTATCCCCTAAAACACACCCGTTAACACAGGCTACAGCGCAGTTAATCTTTTGCTCCACAGTAAATTCCTCTCTTTAAAAGTTATAAGCAGAGACGCGATTAATCGCGTCTGTACAGGAGTTCTAATATTCACCCCGAACTCTTTACTATCAGGCATTACCCTCTAAGTAAATTTTACCTTGCCAGTTGCTATCCTAATTAGTCTAAATACCTACCATTTAGAAAGTTATGAGTTATGAGTTATGATTTTTACTCCTAACTCCTGTGCAGGCGCGATTAATCGTGTCTCTACTCCTATATAAAGGGCGCTCATGTCAGAAGTTTTTGCCACTACTGGAACTATAGCTGCGATCGCTACTGCTGTTGTCCCGCAACAGGGTAGTGTTGGTATTGTGCGGGTGTCTGGTTCTGAAGCAATGGCTCTAGCCCAAACTCTTTTTCACACACCAGGGCGACAAGTTTGGGAAAGTCACCGGGTTCTCTACGGTTATATTCGTCATCCCCAAACGCGACAACTGGTAGATGAAGCCCTATTGCTGATTATGAAAGCACCCCGTTCTTACACCCGTGAAGATGTAGTGGAATTCCATTGCCACGGGGGAATTATGGCAGTGCAGCAGGTATTACAACTGTGTTTAGAAAATGGCGCAAGATTAGCGCAACCGGGAGAATTTACTCTCCGCGCCTTTTTAAATGGGCGATTGGATTTAACTCAAGCCGAAGGTATTGCTGATTTAGTGGGAGCTAAATCGCCTCAAGCTGCCCAAACTGCCTTAGCTGGTTTACAGGGAAAATTAGCTCATCCGATTCGGCAGTTACGCGCTAACTGTTTAGATATTTTGGCAGAAATCGAAGCTCGAATTGACTTTGAGGAAGACTTACCGCCGTTGGATGATAAAGCAATAATATCAGAAATCGAGAAAATTGCTGCCGAAATAACGAGATTATTGGCAACCAAAGACAAAGGTGAGTTGTTACGCACAGGTTTAAAAGTGGCAATTGTGGGGCGGCCAAACGTGGGTAAGTCGAGCCTATTGAACGCTTGGAGCCAGAGCGATCGCGCGATCGTCACAGACTTACCCGGTACAACCCGCGATGTAGTTGAATCGCAGCTAGTTGTGGGGGGAATTCCCGTACAAGTGCTAGATACAGCCGGGATTCGGGAAACAACAGATCGAGTGGAAAAAATTGGCGTAGAGCGATCGCGCCGTGCAGCCAATGCAGCTGATTTAGTTTTGCTTACCATCGACGCTTCAACAGGTTGGACGGAAGGCGATGGAGAAATTTACGAACAAGTACAACACCGTCCGTTAATTTTAGTGATTAACAAAATAGACTTAGTAGAAGAAATTGAAAGAAAAATTCTTGAATCTAAAATGCCAAATTCCAAGTCCAAAATTTTCACAGCAGCAGCCAAAAATCAAGGTATTGATACTTTAGAAATAGCAATTTTAGAGATAGTTAACACCGGAAAAGTCCAAGCTGCCGATATGGATTTAGCCATTAATCAAAGGCAAGCAGCAGCTTTAACTCAAGCTAAAATTTCTTTGGAACAAGTACAAGCAACAATTGCCCAGCAACTCCCCCTTGATTTTTGGACAATTGATTTACGCGGTGCAATTCAGGCGCTAGGAGAAATTACTGGTGAAGAAGTTACAGAATCAGTTTTGGATCGGATTTTTAGCAAGTTCTGTATTGGTAAATAAACTAAAAATATTCTACTTTTGCTAATTTGCATAGGTTGGCTAAAACGAAGCAAAACCTAATATTTTTACCCACTATTTAACTAACCTAAAATTAATAACTAAATGTACATCTCAATCCGCCAAGCAAACATACAAGATACGGTGATAGTTTCAGATGTGTTATTAGAAGCAGCTTTATGGCTCCAGCAGTGTGGTGAACCTGTGTGGCGTGATAGCGAGGTTTCGCCAGAAAATATCTCTGAAGATGTTGCTAAAGGTTTGTTTTTCATTGCCGAATGTGATGGTGAATCTGCTGGTACAATAAAGTTTCAGCTTGAGGATTTACTTTTCTGGCCTGATATTTCTCAGGAAGAGTCAGCATTTGTACATCGCTTTGCAATTCGACGACGCTACTCTGGCGGTAAAGTCTCTTCAGCACTGCTGACTTGGGCTGTTGAACGCGCACAAAAACTTGATAAACGTTATTTACGTCTAGATTGCGATGCTTCTCGTCCGCGCTTGAGAGCAGTATATGAAGGCTTTGGTTTCCGTTATCATAGCGACAGACAAGTTGGTGCTTATTTTGTTTCTCGCTATGAATATGAAATACTTCCACAAGTGACCTGATATTGGTATGTCTTTAAATAGATAGATATTATGCCAGTCTTTAGAAAAGATATTGATTTCTTCTTTGAAAAGTTTATCAAAGTTAGTACTGGAGGGGGTGGAGATGCTAGTGTCTGGGCAGTCGGTAGTTACCAGGGAATATTCATTTTAACTGTCATTGAGAAAAAAGTAGATTCCTTAACTATAGATGACATAGTTGATAAACCAGCTTTTTTTATGTTAGATGACCTAATGAAATTTTCTCCTGAGTGGCAATACGATTCAACAGCACTTGCTTTATCAGCCAAATTAGCAATATCTAGTTTGTAATTGTTTTTTACTAATTATATATAACAAATGGTTTTTACCGATAAAATAAAAAATGCTAATTCTTTGATTGTAGGAGCCAATCGAGGTATTGGCTTAGGTTTTGTAAAAAACTTACTTCAAGATGAAAAAATAGCTAAAGTTTATGCTACATATCGCCAACAAAATGCTGCTGAAGAATTACTATCTTTAGTAGATAAACACTCTGACAAATTAATTTGTTTGGAGATGGATATTACTGACGAGTTGCAGATTGTTGAAGCTGTTAAAAAAATACGTACTCAAGTTGACAAACTGTATTTAGTCGTCAACTGTGTAGGACTGTTGCATGAAGATACTTTGCAACCTGAAAAAAGCTTAAGAGAAATTAATTCAGAAAACTTGCTCCGCTACTTTCAGATAAATAGTATTGGTGCTGTCTTGCTAGCTAAACATTTATTGCCTTTATTGCGTCATGGAGAACGCAGTGTGTTTGCTAGTATTTCTGCTAAATTGGGCAGTATTGGCGATAACAAACTTGGTGGGTGGTATGGCTATCGTGCTTCTAAAGCAGCACTCAATATGTTGATGCGAACTGCGGCTATTGAGTATAAAAGAAGTTGTCCGAAAGCATTAATAGTGACATTACATCCTGGTACAACTGATACGCGCCTTTCCCGTCCTTTCCAGAAAAATGTCCCTGCGGAAAAATTGTTTTCAGTGGAACGTACCGTTATCCAATTATTGGCTGTGATTGAACAGCTTCAAGAAGGCGATAGCGGACAGTTTTTCTCGTGGGATGGGAGCAGATTGCCTTGGTAACTGAGTTACGCTGGTGCTAATGAAACCTACATTACTTGTAACCTCAGCCTATGAAGTTTTTTGTGCCAGCAGCCAAGGATGATATCAAAGCAGAGCAGGTGTATAATGCTCTTGCTCAGTCTCTCAAAGCACCAATAACCGAAAAGCGTATTTGGAGGTTACAGTGGCGCGATCGCGAAATTGATATGGAATGCGAGGTAGGTAAACCCTTACCATCCTCTTACCAAACGGGGAAAGAGCTAGTTCTAGCAATCTTTGAGTGCGAAAACCTTTATAAGATTTGTACTCTCAGCCGTGGAGGAGTCAAGGGAGAACCTATCTTGGTTGGAAAAAACTCTCAATCCTCAATAACGTATTTTTCTAATGTAAATAACTGACTCTGCTTAATATGCGATCGCCTGTTTGATAGAAATAGATGCGATACTAAAACCTAAGAATTAGGAAACTCTAACTCACCACTTCCCCTTCTTAACTGCGCTGTTTCAGGTGGTAGATGTCGCTCTAACCAATTTTCCAAATCAGCCATTACCTCAGGGTAATTGAGGTCACGCTGAATTTCATGATAGGCTTCTGGATACTCAATTCTCAGCTTGTCTTTACAGTTTACCCGTTGGTAAAAGGTATCGCTTCCCGCAGGTAAAGCCACTCGGTCTGCACTACCGTGGAGAATCAACAATGGTAATTGCCAATCACCTGCGCGAGCATTAATCCAATCAAGTGTTGCAAAGAATTCTGTAGCTAAACGGGCAGTAGCTAGGGTATGTCGCAGTGTATCCTGAGCGATCGCTGCTAAAACCTGCGGATCTCGCGAACCAGCACTGATGTCAATGCCTGTATTCAGGGTAAAACGCGGCCACACCCGTGAGAGCATTTTTCCTAAAAGTACCCGAATCGGTGAAATCCCAACTTTCCCCAAGGTTGGCGCAAGAGCGATCGCACCTTGCAATCTTGATGCTTCTTGGGGATAACGCAGAATATAATCTAAGACAATCACTCCGCCTAAACTATGACCCAAAAGAAAAATTGGGCATCCACGATTCTGAGTCTGAATTAACTCTAAAAAGGCTCCCAAATCTTCGCGAAACTCACTCCAAGCGTTGATGTAGCCTTGCTGACCTGGCGAACGTCCATGACCGCGCAAGTCTAAGGCGTAGATGGCATATTGCTTGGGTAGCAAATGTTGAATTACATTACTGTAGCGATCGCTGTGCGCTCCCAGTCCATGCACAATCGCTAATATTGCCCGTACTTTACCCTCTGGATACCAGGGATACCAGCTTTGGTAATACAGGTCAAGTCCTCCCACACCTTGAAATCTGCCTTCTTTATGAGACGCTATGCGATCGCTATGGTCAATCATTTCGTTAATTTTTTACGTATTCTCCCAGCAAGTTACTAACATGTCAATATCTATAGCAATCCTGAATCATTCGTAAGAAATAAGATCCGCCACTTCTCAAATAACTTGAGGAGCTGCGGGTTGTAATTTATCATAAGTTCTTTTGCCAAGGAATTATTAATAAGTAATAGATTATTCTTATAAAAGTTTGTAACTTTGAAATTTGATATCCCCTCCCAATCAATGATTTAAAAAGGCGTTTACCTGAGCATCTGCTGAATCAACCGATTCCCTAGAGGCACTGTAAAGCAAAATTCAATTTGACGAGGTTTAGTTACGAATTACATTAGCCTTGGCCTAGCGTCTTTGCCAATGTGATTACGAATTACAAATTATGTTAGCGTAGCGGGGTGTAGTGCATTACGAATTATTTGCCCTGCCATAGTTGCCGTAACGACTGAAAAACCTTTACAAATCTTTCTTCTAGCCAGAGCATAGCATAATCAACCCATGCCAAAATTTGTTCTAAGGGGTGCTTCTCATAGCCTGTTGAAGTTGCTTTAGTTTCTATCCAATCTGGTTGTGCCTCAACTTGACTACTTTGATGAAATTGCTGTTGTAAAATTTCACCTTTACGACTTTCGCTTTTAGTTTGAGAAATGCGGGCTTGGGTTTGTTTTACAGAGGCAACTTTTCCAGATGTTTTTTGATTTGAGACAAGACTACTAGTTGGTTGTTTCCTTCGTACCAAACCAGATCCGATTTTAGGTTGTTTTACAGTTAAATTCTTTTGTGGAAAATGCCTTACTGATAAACTTGCCGCTAAAGCAGGATTTTTGACTTCAGATAGTGTAACTGACTTGTCAGTAATGGTTTCGGTGTCCCCAAATAAATCACCCCAGGTTAGCCAAGGGTCAACAACTAAATCCTGGTTCTCTAACAGAGGGCTATTAGACAAGGCTTTTCTAAGGCGTGAAGAGAATAGTTTACCTGGTAATCGCTCATCACTAGTTGTTGGCTCAAGTGTTTTTCTATTACCAACACCAAAAAAGTAATTAAGCGCCGCCTCAATCAAAGCCTGAAGATTTAATGTATGAGTTTCCAAACCATCAGGATTAGTTGCAATTTCTCCATTAGCAGCTAATTGCTCTTTGCCATAAAGAAATATATTTAACTTAGTTTGGGCAACTTGAACAATTTCTTGGCTACGCTCTTGCACAGGGACTAAAGCATTTGACTCTAACTTAGCAACGGCTATATCTAAAAAGGCCAATAATCTGTCTTTTTTAACTAAATCTTTTGGTATTCCCCGATCCAAAACTGGAATTTTAGTTGTATCGATCTCAGTGAGCTTTGCTAATAAACGATCTATTTGTGGTAATAGCTCCGTTTCTTTTTTAGATATAACCAATTGCCAATACTGCCAGTAATTAGCAACTTCGTTAATAATTCTTTCTTCTAATTTTGCCTGCTGCTGGGGTGTCAAAATATCGAGAATTCCATTGTCGGTAGTAACAAGTACTAAACTACGATTCATCAAATTTGTGGCAATTCCTCGCACTACTGGAAAATCTTGTTTGGAAGCGTTCTCTAGCTGTGAAGAGTGGAGAATTACCGCTTGATTTTCTGTAATTGTTGAGGATTTAGTAAGACTAGCGTTATTTGTCGAGTTCTTATAAACGAATTTCAGCCGAAAAACTCCTAATAAAGCCAGGGCATTAAAAGGTTCAGATGTTTTTGCAGGAGTAGAGGTGGTTTCATCTGACAACAGATAATTGACTGCTTCTAGTACTTGTTGAATGGGGTTATCAGCATTTGGAATTTTGGACTGGAAATCGGTATCATTTGGTTGTAACTTTAGTCTAGTTTGCGGTTCTTTGGTCTGTAGCGTTTTTCCAGATGATTCAGATGACTGAAACAGTAGATACACTGGGTAAAGTAGTGCCTCCACACCCCACTTAGTGGCAACTTGCAAATGCCGGAAGGTGTGTTCCCACTGTTGTGTCACCCGCCGAGATTGCTGGTGGACAAAGTTAAATAGTCTGCTTTGATAACGACCAGAGGAACCAGAAGACATAGTAGTAATTTTTTAGTTCAAGTCTTGTTAAGTTGTGAGACTCGCGCCAAACAATAAAAACAACCAACACCTCATCTTAGCGAATATATGACCCCGATTGTCTCTCAATCCCATACCAAATTTATCTCACAAGCAATTGAGCAACTACGCTCTTTTTGTCAAGTTAATCTTCAGTCTAGCTGGCTATATCAGGAATCTGACCTGATTATTACCGATGTTGTAGCTACTGATTTGTCTCATTGGCAACCTGTCGAGTTGAATGCTAAAGAACATATCGCTTGGACAGGCGGGAAAAAAGTGCTATGGCTAGTGCAAAGATTGGTGGTTCCCCAAGATTTACAGGGTTATCCCTTAACTGGGTTATCTTTGCGGGTGGCGCTGGTTTGGTGGGCAGATTCTGCTGAGATTTACGTGAATGGGGAGTTAGTGCTGGAGGGTGATTTATTCGATTGTTCGCCTAGAGTGCTTCTGAGTCAGGGGGTAACACCAGGGGAAGAGTTTATTGTGGCTTTGCGGTTAGAGAGTCCGGGACATTGTGATGGTGCTTTAGTGCGATCGCTCCTAGTGTATGAGTCTACTGTTGATAATAATCCCGATCCGGGTTTTGTGGCTGATGAGTTAGCTGTGATGCAACTTTATTTGGAAAAGTTTACACCAGAGAAGTTAGATGTTTTGGCGACGATGGTGGCGGAAGTTACGAACCGCAGAGGCACAGAGGACACAGAGGAAGAGAAGGGATTAGTAAAGTCGTTTTTGTATCTACGCCAAAACTTAATTCAATCCGACATCTTAGCCCCCCTTTTGCAGGGGAATCAAAAATCTAAAATTTTCTTATTGGGTCATGCTCACTTAGATTTAGCATGGTTATGGCCTGTGAGTGAAACTTGGAATGCGGCGCAAAATACTTTTGAGTCGGTTCTGAAGTTACAAGCAGATTTTCCTGAGTTAATTTTCTGCCATTCGACTCCCGCCCTTTATGCTTGGATTGAAGAACATCGCCCGGATTTATTTCAGGCGATTCAAGCACAGGTAGCTGCTGGACGTTGGGAAGTTATCGGCGGGATGTGGGTGGAACCGGAACTCAATCTCATTGCTGGTGAATCAATAGTCCGTCAATTATTGTATGGTCAACGCTACATCCAGGAAAAGTTTGGCCAGCTTTCAACTATAGTATGGGTTCCAGATACTTTTGGTTTCTGTGCAACTTTACCGCAGTTTTTCGCTAATGCCGGAATTGAGTATTTTGTCACCCAGAAGTTGCGGTGGAATGATACTACTAAATTTGATTATGGGGCTTTTTGGTGGCGATCGCCTGATGGCAGTCAAGTCTTTAGTTTGATGTCTGCACCTATCGGTGAAAGTATTGACCCAGTTAAAATGGCATCCTCCGCTCTGGAATGGCAATCCCAAACTGGTTTATCAGAATCCCTCTGGCTTCCCGGTGTCGGCGACCACGGCGGCGGCCCCACCCGTGATATGTTAGAAACCGCCCAACGCTGGCAAAAGTCGCCTTTCTTCCCAGACTTAGAATTCACAACGGCTGAAAAGTATTTACAGCAAATTGTAGAGACGCGATTCATCGCGTCTGTCAGTAATGATGATTCTCCCCCTTCCTTCCCTACTTGGGATGACGAACTATACTTAGAATTCCATCGTGGTTGCTACACTACCCACGCAGATCAAAAACGCTGGAATCGTCATTGTGAAAATTTATTATATGAAGCTGAACTATTTGCTACCTTGGCAACCGTAAGCTGTGGTGTGACATATCCCAAAGCAGAAATCGAAGCAGCTTGGAAGCAGGTGTTATTTCAACAGTTTCACGATATTTTACCTGGTTCTTCAATTAATCAAGTTTACACAGATGCTTTAACCCAGTGGCAGCAAGTAGAACAAGTCGGAACGAAGATATTACAGGAATCACTTTTTGCGATCGCATCTCACATTACCCCATCGGAACCACCAAAACCCGAAAGTTTGCCTATTTTCGTTTTCAATTCTCTCAATTGGCAGCGTTCTGAGGTAGTCTCTATATCCTTACCCACACCAGAAGAATGGCAGATTTACGATACTTCTGGAAAGCAGCTTGTCTCCCAATTATCTGAACCATCAACCCTACTATTTCTCGCCCCCGAAATCCCACCCGTAGGCTACCGCATATTTTGGCTATCCCCCTCATCCCCCTCATCCCCCTCATCC